>NZ_JBTYKD010000119.1:0-37717 GCF_054880495.1 Nostoc sp. | reverse complement strand
CGCCTTTGGCTATCGGCGGGCAAGATGCCCACCCCACAAGATTGGATAATTTAATTTATTTGTTGGAAATCCTTTACGCGCTTACACGGGGACGCACAGAGAGTATTTGATTATTTATACCTGAGTTCCGATAGCTAACCGTATTCCCCAGAATAAGATTAAAGTTGCAATAGCAAGCCAGTCACGCGCTTTTAATCGTAAGTCGTGCAACTGGACTCGATGCTCATTGGGACTGGTAAAACCCCGCACCATCATTGCATTCGCCATTTGATCAGCTCGTAAGAGCAGATTTTCTAACAGTCTCTCTGCGACTGTCATCCAAACCTTGAATCCTCCTTTTAATCCCAGCTTTTTCCAATTAATTGCCCTTGTCATCACAGAGCGAAATAAATTTTGCACTTCTTCTAAAACCAGGGGAATAAAACGTAAGGATAAGGTTAAAGTTAAAGTAATTTCTGTGATCGGCAAGTTGAAGCGTCGCAGGGGTTGCATTAAGCTTTCTATGCCAGATGTGATTTCTTCTGGTGCGGTTGTGAGCAGATATAGGTTTGTGCTATAAATTACGGTAAATATAAGTGTACTCAGGCGTACTGCTAAACTTAAGGAGTAGCGAGTCACTTTGACTGGGCCTTTGTGAAATAGCACGTAGCTGTATTTTTTTTGATCGCCTACTTGCTCTTGAACAAGATTATTGGCGTTTGATGGCTGAGTTAATATTTGTTCATTAGCTGGCAGGCGTGGCTGATAATCTATACCCATTCCATCAGGACTGATGGCTGCGATCGCTAAGACAAAAAACGATAGCATTAATAGCCAACCCATTTGCTGCCGCCATACTCGTCGGGGAATTCTCGCAATCAAGGTGGCAATAATTAATAATACCACCAACAGCACCCGCCAAAAGTTATTGGCCAAAACATAGCTTGTTAAAAAGCTCATTAACCACGCGAACTTGACTCGCGGATCAATTTTATGCAGCCAAGTTTGGGGTTGTTCTAAATAAAGTCCAAGTGGCAGCGATCGCAATAAATCCATTATTTTAGAGTTATAAGTTAGGAGTTAGCAGTTTTGACTTTAACTCATAACTCCTGTACAGACGCGATTAATAGCGTCTCTAACTTATTTTGACGCGAGTTGCTCTATTGACATTACCACTTTCGGCATCACGGACTTTTTTACTCCGCCAGAGTAAAATCATTGGCGTCCCTTTAAATCCTAGCTGTTGCCGGAATTGGCGTTCAATATAGCGGCGGTAGTTGTCGTTGAAGCGTTTGGAATCATTCACAAATAAAGCGATCGTTGGTGGTTGGCTACTTACTTGTGTACCATAATAAATCTTGCCCTGACGCCCACCACGGGATGCTGGCGGTGAATGCCAGCTGACGGCATCTGTTAAGACTTCGTTAATAACTGATGTGCTGACACGGCGTTTGTGTGATTCCGCCGCCGTTTTTACCAATTCTAGAATCTTTTCTACTCGTTGTCCTGACAAGGCACTCACAAAAATTGTTTCTGCCCATTCGGTAAAATGTAACCGTGATTGCAGAGTTTTTTCGTAGTCGTAGATTGTGTAAGAGTCTTTTTCGACAGCATCCCACTTATTAACGACGATGATGCAAGCTCGACCTTCCTCAATAATCCGCCCAGCTAATTTTTGGTCTTGCTCGGTGACTCCATCTACGGCATCTATTACTAATAAAACCACATCAGCACGGCGAATCGCTTTGAAAGCGCGGTTAATACTAAAGAATTCCGTGCCGTATTCTATATGTTTCTTTTTGCGAATGCCGGCGGTGTCAATCAAACGGTAGGTTTGTCCCTCTCGTTCAATGACGGTATCAATAGCATCGCGGGTTGTCCCGGAAATGGGGCTGACAATTGCCCTCTCTTCCCCGACAAAAGAATTGAGTAAGCTCGATTTGCCCACATTCGGGCGTCCCACAATCGCTACTTTGATTTCATTAGTTTCTGGGATGTCCTCAACAGCAGGTATGTGATTAATTAACTCGTCGAGTAACTCTCCTGTGCCACTGCCATGAATCGCGGAAATGGCGTAAGGTTCGCCCAATCCCAATTCCCAAAATTCCGCAGCTTGGATTAAGCCTTGTTCTGGGGATTCACATTTATTTACAGCTAGTAGCACAGGTACGGGTTGTTGGCGCATCCATTCGGCGATTTCTAAATCTGCCGATGTGGGGCCTGTTTGACCATCGACGACAAAAATAGCGCCACACGATTCTGCAAGGGCTGTCATTGCCTGTTGGCGAATCAGTGGTAAAAATTCGGTATCATCATTAAAGACTAAACCACCAGTGTCTACTACTAAAAATTCCCGACCATTCCAGAAAGCTGGTAGATAAGTGCGATCGCGTGTCACTCCCGGTTCATCATGGACAATCGCCGTTTGTTCCCCGGCGAGTCGATTAACCAGGGTGGATTTGCCCACATTTGGGCGTCCGATAATTGCAACAATTGGCAGTGCCATAAAACCAGGGTGAGTGAGAGGTGTAGTATATCACGTACTTACATTTTACTCACTTTAAACTTGAAGTTTTAATAATTTCACAATCATCTGAGGCGATTTCTACGACGGGCTGTTTGGCGATGCCATACTTTTAAAAATAAAAAAGGTAGGATTTCCTACCTTTTACCCAAAAAAAGCATTTTGTAACCAAATACCAATTTAAATATCACACACTCTTTTGACAAATCTATTGCAAAACTATGACGAGTGTATGACGTTCCACAAAACAGAATAAAGGCGTCAGTCGTCAGAATACAGGAAAGGTATTCTGACGGAAAAAGCCGATAGCGCAGTCAGCCGTGTCCGCGTTCGCGTAGCGTCTCGTAGAGAGCGTCTGAATAAACGGGTTTAAGACAAGAGCACCAAATTTTAAATTTGGTGGCGTAACAATTAAGTGGTGGTAATAGAGCTTGTCCTTCTGTACGAGACGCTACGCGTAGCTTGCAACTCCTGCGGAGTACGGCAGGCTCAGGGGAACATTATCTGTGAGAGGTTAAGAAAAAGTATATTTTCTCAATCAGCTAAAATACTCAAAAAGTTTTAAATAAAAATGATTAATCGTAGCAGGTGTGGTTCGCACTCTCGCAGACATTTGTGCAATTCTCTTAACGTCTCACGGGTGCTTTACGGGCAACATGAACAGCAGAAAGAAACGAGAGTTGTACGCTATCTCCAAATTTTTCTAACTTCTGGCGCAATCCTGGAAATAGTAACTCTTTCGCTTGTGGCTCTACTCTCCGCAAGGTAATCAAAAGCTTGAGGTAGTCATCAATGCTATAGGTGACTTCACACGCAGTTTGCTCGACAACCAACTCTTTAAAACAATTGGAGTCTAAAATCTCTTGTTCAAAACCCCTCAAAATCTCCGCTTGAACTTCCGCACCGTCATATCGGGCAAAGGAGGGCGCATAAGCTTGATACACTTCCTCTAGAACTTGGTAAACTTCGTATTTCGGTTCTGGAGTCAGATTCCATAGCAAAATAAGAAAACCGTTATCGCACATTGCCGATGCTGTCTTGGTATATCTAATCTCTGGCGGTATCCAGTGAAAGGCATTAGCAGATAAAACGGCATTGAACTGTTTTGCTTCTAGTTCCCACTCCTCAAATGAAGTATTGCATATTGTAACTTTTGGATATTGATCGCAGTTGTGTTGTACCAAATGATAAAAATCCTGGTTTGGCTCAATACACGTCATTGAAAAACCAAATTGAGCAAAAGCCACCGTCGCATTTCCTGGACCACAACCAACCTCAAGAATCGATGCATCTGAGTCAAGTTGGGTTAAAGCCACAGACCGATCAATTAGTTCCTTTGGATAGTGCGGTCTTGCATTGTAATAAACATCAGCAACGGGAGAATACCAAGTCCTTCGCTGTTCCAAATCCATAGAAGCTCTGGCATTTATTTCTTGTCTAAAGTCTTGCATAAGTTAGGGCGTGTCAGCGATGAAGTCCAATTTCATTTTAGAACCAGCAAAGGATCTATCAAAATTCTTACTCAGGTTATTTTAAGTATTTTGACTGATTGACAAAAGGCACTTTATCTTAAATTCTCAGGAATGGCGCAACACCTGTTCTCAGCTTGTCGTACTCCTACGGGGAAGTAAGCTACGCGCAGCGTTTCGTAGAGAAGGGTCTAAATCCCCCACTCATTGATTCTGACTTCTGAATCCTGACTCCTGAATTCTAGTTTAATTTGTAATTGATTTCGCTATTACTCCTAGTTGCAACCCAGGCGGATAGCTACCTTCTTCTTTAATCCGCTTAATTTCAGCATCCGTTATTCGCAAATTTAACTTTTGTGCCAACGATCGTACAATATCTCCCCGATCAATTATCCCAGCGACAGCGCCAGCCGGAGAAAGTACGGTAATTCGACGTAACTGCTCATTTTCCACCTTGTTAATTACCTCAGCGATCAATGTTGATTCCGTAACGGTAGGTATTTCTGTCAAGGGATGCACAATGCTGTGTAAGGTTTCTGTTTCCCATTGATTCCTTTGGGTTAAACGAAAATCGTCAATGGAAACTAGACCCCGATAACGTCCATCAGAAGCAGCAAAATAAACCTGCGAGGGAGCGGTTTCCAACAGGTATAAATCGGCAAAGGAGCGCAATGTCTGGTCAGCATCAATGACCCGAAAGTCACGGGTCATTGTATCAGCCGCCGTTACCTTGAGTAGACTTTCTTGCAATGTAGTCATGCTGTCATAACTGTTGGCGTTGCGGACAGCAAACCAACCTAACAGCGCCATCCACAAACCAACTACTAACTCTCTGGTCAAGAAATCTACAACAAATCCTGAAGCGATCGCACCATAACCCAAAATTTGCCCTGCCTTTGCAGCCCAGTGTACGGCTTGAAAGCGATTACCTGTTATTTGCCATAGTGCTGCTTTTAACACTTGCCCTCCATCTAGAGGTAAGCCGGGAATCATGTTAAATAGAGCCACCACCAGGTTAATTCTCGCCAAATCTCCAACCATAACACTGACTGGACTAGTATCGGGGATCACAGTAGATCCCAGTTGGAGCAGGAAAAATAGGATGATACTCACCAAAGGCCCAGCGATCGCTACTTGAAAGGCTTTGGCTGGAGTTTTAGATTCTTCTTCAATAGCAGCAATCCCGCCAAACATAAATAGGGTAATTGAATTAACTCTAATGCCTTGCGATCGGGCTACCAAGCTATGACCCAATTCATGTAACAACACCGAACCAAATAGCAGCAGTGCCATAACTATTCCAGCACTCCAAGCTATAACATTCCCCCATTCTTGATAAGCTACCCCAAAGTTGAGAGTTGCCAACCCTAAAATCACAAACCACAACGGGTCTAAAAATAGGGGAATTCCAAATAAAGACCCAATTTTCCAATTTGTTTGCATTACATTATCCTAAAACTAGATATCGCCAGTAGTTTTTATCCTGAGATACTACACATAGTCGTATACACATTTATATTGAGCATCAATTCGGTAGTCCCGATTCACAAAATGCTCTTATTTATAGAATAGACAATTAATGCCTGTGAGCAAAACTCTGGAGAGTGGGAAGAAAACGAGGGGACGCAGTGACGCAAAGAAAGTATTTGATAATTTTTTGGCGTTACTGTTTCCCCGCGTCTTCTTGAGTAGTCAGAGGGAAAAATCAGATTTAGGAGTTTTGTATTGATTACGACGTTACAACTAACGCCTTTGTCATTGCAAAACTACAAACGACCAATGTTAGTCAGTCCTAAAACGATGCCAACGCCGATAATATGACCGAAAGCCATCGCCGCGACGAATGTTGGAATACTGATCGGCAGGATAGGGAACTTGGGACCAACTAGGGGTTTTTCAATCCTAGTACTTAGCAAAACGACTACTAAGCTGCTGAGGCTGATGATCAGCGCCACTGTGGGATTCCACGCAGGGGTTGCAGGAACGGATGCAGGTACTGCTAGCAAAATAGATGAAATCAAGTTTTTGTCTCCTGAATGGAAAAGTTAATCTAGACCTACAAGATTATAAAATTAGAAAGCCCAAAAGTTTTTGAGATAGTTTAGACTTTTCTAATAATTATTTTAAATGTGTCAGATTTCCATGCGCGTTAAGATTTGCGGCATCACTCAACCACAGCAGTCTATAGCGATCGCCTCTCTGGGCGCAACTGCACTAGGATTTATTTGTGTACCAACTTCACCTCGCTATGTGACTACATCCCAAATTCGGGCAGCAGTGGCAGAACTCCAGGCAAATGTTGACACAATTGGTGTTTTTGCCAACGCTAATATCCCCGAAATCAGTCAGATAGTTGTTGATTCGGGGTTGACTGGTGTCCAGTTACACGGTGATGAATCACCAGATTTTTGCTACCAATTACATCAAGCTTTACCCAATATCGAAATTATCAAAGCCTTGAGAATTGCTAGTTTTGAGCATCTTGACACAGCGATCGCTTACACAAAATACGTGGATGCTTTACTACTTGACGCTTACCATCCGCAACAACTTGGTGGTACAGGCAAAACCTTAGATTGGAGAATGCTAGAGCAATTTTACCCCAATTGCCCTTGGTTTTTAGCTGGAGGATTAACAGCAGATAATATTGTAGAAGCTTTAAATCAGGTTAGTCCTAGCGGCATTGATTTATCTAGTGGTGTGGAACGTTCACCTGGAGATAAGGATTTAGATAAGGTAAGACTCCTATTTCACAGTCTAAAGAACATTGAGTTACTTAGAAGGTAGGAGTGATGAGTTGTGAATTACAATATTTTTCATGTATTTGAACCACATCTGTCGTAGGGGCACAGCAATGCTGTGCCCCTACGACAGATGTGGTCTATCTATTTACTAGTAGTAGCAGGCAAGACTTCGGCGTGAGCGCTCAGTCGAACGCTGCCTGCACTACCCCAGATTTCAAAATGGACGAGCTTTAACTCCTATACAGACGCGATTAATCGCGTCTCTGCTCCTTAAAAAAATCCTGATTGATGGCGAATCAAGTTAAAAAATTCTTCGCGGGTTTTGTGTTCCTCTTGGAACACACCAACCATTGCGCTAGTGACAGTCCAAGAACCTGGTTTCTGGACGCCCCGCATTACCATGCACATATGGCTAGCTTCCATCACCACAGCTACGCCTTGAGGTTCTAGAATCGTCTGAATTGCTTCGGCAATTTGGCGGGTTAACCTCTCCTGCACTTGCAAACGACGGGAATACATCTCTACAATTCGGGCTAGCTTACTCAATCCCACAACTTTTTGGTTAGGGATATAAGCAACGTGGGCTTTACCCATAAATGGCAGCATGTGGTGTTCGCATAGACTAAAGAAATTAATATCTCTAACCAGTACCATCTCGCTATGCCCTTCATCAAAGATGGCATCATTAACGAGTTCTTCAAGGGATTGGTTGTAGCCACTGGTAAGAAACCGCATTGCCTCGGCCACTCGCTTGGGTGTTTTGAGGAGTCCTTCGCGTTCGGGGTCTTCGCCAACTCCCAATATTAGTGTCCGCACGGCGTCCTTCATTTCTTCCATCTGTTCCTCTTTTGGCTGGAACAAATCCGCTTCTCGCCCGTTATGAGTATTGCGATCGGGTCTAGGAGTTATGACTTCTGCCAAGTCTGGATTCAGAGGCGATTGAGAACTATTTGAACCGTTGGAACTAACGATAGTCATGATTCAGTCTTGGTTATGGTTTGAATTTAGTTATGAGTTAGGAGTTAAAAATTCTAATTCCTAACTCCTAACTTCGCAATTAGAGTGCGCCAGCACTGGGCATCAGGGTTAATTCATCAATAACTGCCTGTTGTGGTAACAGAACTGTGTAGAGAATTGACTGAGCCACAATTTCCGGGGTTAACATTTTGGAACGGTCTAAGTCGGCATGGACTGTTTCTGTGTCCCAAAGTTCGGTATTGACTGCACCAGGACAAATAGCTGTTACCCGAATGCCGTGGGTGCGTTCTTCTTGTGCCAGGGTTTGAGAGAGGGCAATCAAACCAGCTTTGCTGACGCTGTATGCTCCCCAACCGGGAAAGGGTTGCTTGGCGGCAATTGAAGCGACGTTGATAATTGTGCCTGTGCCCCGATCGCGCATTGAAGGCAAAATCCCCACAATGCACTGAAACACGGCAGTCAGATTCAAGTCAATTACCTGCTGCCAGTCCTCTAGGAGAGTTTCGCTCAAATTACCTGTATAGCCGATGCCAGCATTGTTTACCAGAATGTCTATATCGCCAAAGTCAAGAGCGATCGCTTGGATCTTTTCTTTAACTTGTGATAGCCGGGCTAAATCTACAGCGTAAGCTTTCGCTTCCACCCCAGTATGCTGTAGAGCTTCTCTTACCGCCTCCAACTTATCTAAAGAACGGCTGACTAAAGCGACATCTATTCCCGCTTTTGCAAAGGCTAAAGCCGTTGCTTTCCCAATTCCACTACTTGCCCCAGTAATTAGGGCGCGTCGTTTTTGCTCAACACTCATGGTGTCTCCCAATTTTTTGGCAGTTCCTAAAGCCTATTACCACCCAATTATTCACAGTTTTCGGTTTGGATAGATTAAAGTAATCTAAAAATCTGATGATTTTCATTAAGTAACTGCTATAATGCAGTACAATGGTGGGTATATTATAGGTTTTAGCAGTCAAGACAACAAATCTTTGCCTGGAAAATCACGCCATACACTCAAATTAAATTACTTAATAGTAGAAAACCCACTCAATCAAATTGAGTCGATTTGCGAAAGATACAAATGCCTATGGCTAGATTGTTAAAAATCTTTAAGCACATAGGCAATTATAGCATTTCTGCTCTACTAATCAATGATTATGCAGTGCTGTTAGTGGGCAACTTCTGTAAAAACACCAATTTTGCGGAATTTTTCATAGCGCAGTTGGCGGCGTTCTGGAGAGGTTAAATGATTGAGTTCGTCCAAATTTTCTAGCAGCACTTGCTTGAGAGTGGTAGCGGCTTTTAAAGGGTCGGAATGAGCACCACCAGTGGGTTCAGGTAGTATTTGGTCGATAATTCCCAACTTTTTCAGATCGTGGGAAATAATTTTCAAAGCAACGGCGGCTTGGGGAGCCTTACCAGCATCTTTCCACAAAATGGCGGCGCAGGCTTCGGGAGTAGCGACAGTATAAACGGAGTGTTCAAACATCAGTAGGCGATCACCTACCCCAATACCGAGTGCGCCACCAGAACCCCCTTCACCAATGACTGTGCAGATAATTGGCACATCTAAGCAGAACATTTCCCGCAAGTTGTAAGCGATCGCTTCTCCTTGACCTTGGTGTTCTGCTTCCACCCCAGACCAAGCTCCGGGCGTGTCGATAAAAGTTAGTATTGGCATACTAAACTTGTTAGCGTGTTCCATCAACCGCATCGCCTTGCGGTAGCCGCCAGGGTAAGGCATTCCAAAGTTACGGGCAATATTGTCTTTGGTATCTCGACCTTTTTGATGACCCAACATCACCACAGGTTGCCCACTCAGACGACCGACACCACCAACTAAAGCCGGATCGTCACCACCAGTGCGATCGCCATGCAATTCCATCCATTCATCACTAATAGCCTGGATGTAATCGAGAGTACTGGGGCGACGCGGATGACGAGCGACTTGCAATCGCTGGGACGGGGATAGACTAGTGAAAATTTCCTCACGCAGTTGCATAGCGCGTGCTTCTAGTTGACGAATTTGACCAGAAACATCGACACTATTTTCTTCTGCAAGTTGCCGAATTTGATCAATTCGGGTTGCGAGTTCTGCTAAGGGTTTTTCAAAATCTAACAGTAGCGGTTTACGCTCGGTAGTTGCCATCGTAGGGGTTATGAATTACGAGTTATGAGTTATCTATCTTTTGTCCTTTGTTCAGTTGTCCTTGGTCATTTGTTATTTGCAAATGACCAATGACCAATGACCAATGACCAATGACTAATGACTAAACCAGCAGTGGTCTAAATCCATGTTTTAGTGATACCCGACCAATCTGCTCCATTTTGTCTACGGTAATCTGATTCCGTCCCCACGAAAAGTTCGTGTATAACTTCTCAAATTCCAGCAGCATTGATTCGGCAAAACAAGCAAACAACTGGCGGGCTGGCACGTCCATATTGACGATTTTCATAATTTTCCAGTCAATATCCAGGGAATGCTCTACAATTCCACCATTTAACACGTATACACCAGGATGCTGAATTTTCGTGGCTAAGTTTTTAGGATAGCCCCCATCAATCAACAAACAGGGTTGTTTCAAAGTGGTAGGGTCAATTTCCACGCCTTTAGGCATACTGGCAACCCAAACGACAATATCAGCTAGGGGCAGTGCTTCTGTCAAACCCATGATTTTTCCTCGCCCCAGTTCGCCTTGCAACTCTTTGAGACGTTCTTGATTACGGGCTATCAACAGGAGTTCTTTGACATCTGTTCTCGCATCTAGCCAGCGTGTAACTGCACTACCAATATCCCCAGTTGCTCCACATATAGCAACAGTCGCGTTTGATAGATCAATTCCCAGCTGTTTTGAGGCTTCTTCCACCTGCTTGCAAATAATGTAGGCAGTATGCGTGTTTCCGGTGGTGAAGCGTTCAAACTCTAGTTTAATGTTGCGGACTTGGCTAAACTGCTCTAACTTAAAGTTTTCAAAAATAATTGAGGAAAATCCACCTAAAGCTGTGATGTTAATACCATGCTTCTGTGCATGGGCCATAGCGTTGAGGACTTTACGCGTTGCGGCTTTGATGCGGCGACTTGCTAGCATCTCCGGCAAAAAGCAAGATTCTACATACCGTCCTTCAATTTTTTGCCCAGTGATGCTGGTGACAATAATCGTATCGACAATTTGCGGCGGGGCGCTGCACCAAAAGTCTAGCCCTTGATCGGCATATTCTGGGTATCCCAATTCTTGAGCTACCGCTTGAGCGTGTTCTAAACTAGCGAGATGTCCAATTAGACCAAACATGTATTGATTATTAAGCTTATACTGTCTTGAGCGTGTGGAATTTAGTAGAGTTAGGAGTTGGGAGTTAGGAGTTCTGAATTTGAACTACTCAGCAACGCCAGTTACTTCTCCCTACAGCCCTTCGGGCATCTTACGGCAGGCGCTAGCCTCTCCCAAAGGGAGAAGCTGAGCGTAGCTTGCTTCCCCGGAGGGGTACAAGTCGGCAGAGCCGCCCAAAGCACTCGTTAATCAGCATTTTTTTAAGCGGCTGTGAGTCCGTAGGCTGACAAGCGCATAATATCGCGTGTTGTGAAACCGATATTACTTAATGCTTCACCGTACTGAATCATAAAGTCTTCCACCAAGGCATCTTTTTCCATTGCCATTGTGTGGGCATCACCTTCTACTTGATTGAGCATTCTCCAAACTATGGGTAGGTTCTGGCGATTTGCTTGCTCTAGTTCAGCTTTGGATTCTGTATAGTGTTCTTTCAACCAAACTTCTCCAAAATTGAGGTGGCTATATTCTTCTTTTACTACTCCCTCAGTGATTTTACGGGCAAAATCATCAGCAACGGGGATGTAAATGTTGTATGCTGCGATCGCAAAACATTCAATAATCAAAGACTGAATTAACAGACAAGTGACTACATTCCCGGATGCGGCTGCTGTTTGGAAATTTTGGTGTAGTCCAGAGAAAAACTTCTTAGCAAATTCCAAATCTGGGGTTACTTGCAAATTGCGTCCACAAGCTTCAAATCCTTTTTTATGGCGACTTTCCATCTTGGATAGGCGAATCAAGTCATCATGAGATTCTGGCAGCAGTTGGGCTAGTGTGATGTAATTATCATGGGCTTCTTGTTCCCCTTCAATCACGATCGCATTAATCCGGCTATAAGCATCTTTGTATGTTTCGCTCTGGAAATCTAATTCTTTAAATTGGTCTGCTAGCTGCTGCATGGTATGTTTACTCCTGTAAATTTGAATTATTTGACACCAAAATTTAATTTACCCTATGAACTCAGAGTAATAATCACTGTGCTTTAATTTAACTTAACAAGTAACTATATCTATAGATTAACTGTTGCTGAGGGCGATGCTCTAGTACTAGCAAAATAAATCTTTTGCAGATCAAGTTATGTCCAAACCAAACCCGAATCTGAAATCTGGCGATTTTTTCAGTCTAGTAGTGTTACTGCTAGGGGCATTTATAGTTTTACTACCTCTGTTTGTGGTCTTTCTCACCTCCTTTGCACCGACGGCCGCCAGCCCAGAAAATTTGTTCAAAAATAACTGGTCTTTAGCTAATTACCGCGTTGCATGGCAACAGGGAAAATTTTTACTGGCGTTTGCTAATTCTACCTTGGTAGCGATCGCGGTGACGGCGTTTCAGATTGTCACTTCCGCTTTAGCGGGTTACGCCCTCGCACGGCTGAAGTTTCGGGGACGCCAAGCCCTGCTGTTAGTCGTTTTAGCAACTTTGGTGATTCCCTTTCAGTTATTGGTAATTCCCATATTTTTGGTTTTGAAGTGGGGACACCTGATAAATACATACGGGGCGCTGATTTTACCCACGGCTGTCAACGGCTTTGGGATTTTCTTATTACGTCAATATTTCCAGACAATTCCCGTAGAGTTAGAGGAAGCCGCAGCTATAGACGGGGCGAACCGACTACAAATTTTGTGGCGGGTGATGTTAGCTTTAGCGCGTCCGGCGTTGGTGACGCTGTTTTTGTTCACCTTCATCGGTGAGTGGAATGATTTGTTTAAGCCTTTGGTGTTTACGACACGTCCCGAATTAAGGACGGTGCAGCTAGCGTTGGCTGAGTTTCAGGAGCAATTTACGAATAATTGGCCTTTGATGATGGCAGCAGTGACGATCGCCACAGTTCCAGTGATGGTATTATTTCTCATCGGTCAGCGTCAGTTTATTCAGGGTATTGCTACCACGGGGATTAAGAATTAGCAGTGAGTGGAAGCCCACCTGAGATTAAAATTTAAGCATTAAATTTTGTGACACTATGCGAAATTCTTACTAGCCAAGCTGAATCAATAATTATATACATCTTATAGGAAATGGAAACAGTCATGAACCCTGAAACATTACAGCAGTTACAAGACGAGATTCAACAGAAACTGCTTGAAAGCGTTCAGAACGCTGACTTATACGCAGTGCTTGAAAAATACGGCGTATTAGAAGATAGAGCTCTGATAGTTCAGTGGGAGTGCAATCTTGACCTAAATAAAATCAAATCTGGTGATGCAGTTGATGAACAGCAACCTAATGAATTATTACCAGCAAACTCAGGACGCCCAGGACAAGGAATTGTCCTAATGCAAAAATCATGGTGTATCCCTTGCCCTTCAACTGGCAGCCCTCTCGGTTGTAACTGCTAAGGAACGTGGATTAAATATAAATGCAATCATCCTGTCTCTAGCTTCCCTCTCCTTTATAAGGAGAGGGATTGAGGGTGAGGTAAGCTGTTGCGCCTTTAATTTGCACTAATTATTTTTTCAATATGATTGTGGGGTGGGCAGCGTTCGACTGAGCGCTCACGCCGAAGTCTTGCCCGCCCTGATAATGCAAGTTGTATACGTAACGTCTCGCCTGCCCTTAGCCAGAGGCGGGCTTTCCGGCCCACCCTACAAGTAGTAGTAATTTATTTGTTGGAAGTCCCTAAACTAAATCTTAAGTAGGGAGGCAGGATGAGCGGAGGTTTCCAAGGCTCGATAGCGTTGGCATAGCGTCTAGTAGAGAAACGTGACTCTGTGTTGCGTCGGAAACCTGCACAACTGGTTCCCTTACAGGAATTTTATTTTTACTTTATAAATGATCCCTAAAAAGTTTATTCTAGTGAGTATAAAAATGCTGAACTTTGCATTTACTAGTTAGGTTGCAGAGAGAATCTCAAGTATCCCTATACCTAATTAGCAAGGAGCAGTATTTCAATATACTTTTATATTTTGGGTGTAAGTTTGTCATGCCTCGATACCGAAGCATTTGGTACTGGGAGTTAGGGATAGTGAGTACTTTAGCAATTGCTGGAGTGCTGACTTTCTTTGAGAGTTTTGCCTTAGCCCAAATACAAAATGATCGCACACTTGGATCTGAAAGTTCAATCATTACACCAAAGCTAATTGATGGTCAGCCTACAGACCAGATTGATGGCGGGGCAGTTCGTGGTACAAATTTGTTCCACAGCTTTGAAGAGTTTTCTGTATCTGCGGGAAGGACAGCCTACTTTAACAATCCAATAGATATTCAAAATATTATCAGTCGGGTGACAGGCAATTCTATTTCTAATATAGATGGCATTCTGAAAGCTAACAGCACAGCCAACCTATTTCTGATTAATCCTAACGGCATTGTTTTTGGGCCAAATGCTTCTTTAAATATCGGCGGTTCATTTGTGGCTAGTACGGCGAGTAGCTTGAACTTTGCTGATGGTACAAAGTTTAGTGCTACATCTCCTCAAACTACACCCCTGCTGACAGTAAGTGTTCCCATTGGTTTACAATTTGGAACAACTGCGGCTCCCATCCGCAATCAATCCCAAGCAGAACCAGATGGCGCAGTTAATATCTTTGGAGATGGCGTTGGTCTACAGGTGCAGCAAGGCAAAACCTTGGCACTTATAGGCGGTGATATCACGCTAGATGGGGGAAATGTCACAGCAGAGGACGGAAGCGTTGAGTTAGGAAGCATCGCTGCTAATAGTTTGGTCAGTTTAAGTCCCACGAACCAAGGTTGGGCATTTGGATATGAAGGTGTTCAAAATTTCCAGAACATCGAATTAATCAAATCGAACCAAATTTCATCTACCATCGATACTCATGGAGAGGGTTACAGCAATGTCCAGATGCAAGGCAAGGTTGTGCGGATAGCTGGCAGTTACGTAATTTTAGTTTATCCCTTGGAAGAGCAATCAGGGGGGAATTTGACAGTGAACGCCTCAGACTCTGTAGTAGTTGAGCAAAATGCACAACTGTTTACTCAGAGTTTCTCCACTGGAAACTTTGGAAACATAAATGTCACTACTAAAAAATTGGTCGTCAGAGATGGAGCACAATTGCAGGGGCAATTGACCATAAACGCCTCAGATTCCGTGGAACTAATCGGCGGCACCTCCATTCCTGTCTTACCAGATGGTAGTGATTTAATATCCAGTGGATTATTTAGTGCAACTTATGGCGATAAAAACGCTGGCAGCATCACAATTAATACTGGAAAGTTGCGTATCCAAGGAGGGGCAAGTATATCAACAACCTCTGAAAGTATATATAGCTATATTCCTAACCAACTTATACCAGCTACAGGAAATGCAGGAAATTTGACCGTGAACGCCTCTGAGTCTGTAGAATTAATTGGAACCTCACCAAATGGTTCTAAGGTCAGTGGCTTGTTTTCTGGAACTCAAGGGCCTGGAGATGGCGGTAACTTGACCCTAACGACAGGGCAATTGATTATCAAGGATGGGGCTGCAATATCTGTGAGCAGCCAAGCTCAAAAAAATGTAATCTATATCGGAGATCCAAATAACTTAGGGAAAGCAGGCGATTTAAATATAACCGCTGACTCCATACTTTTGGACAACAAAGGAAAACTCACAGCTGAAACCGACTCAGGTGGAGGCGGGAATATTACGCTACAGGTGGCAGAATTATTACTGATGCGCCGCGAAAGTAAAATAACCACTAACGCAGGTACGACAGGGCTTAGTGGAGATGGCGGTAATATCACCATCAAAGCACCTAATGGCTTCATCGTCGCTGCTCCTTTGGAAAATAGCGATATCACTGCCAATGCCTTCTCTGGCTCTGGTGGTAAAATTGCAATCACTGCTAAAAACATCTTTGGGTTTGTGCCCCGCACTCGTGCAGAGGTAGAGAGGCTTAATTCAAAGGAAATCAACCCGAATAACCTGCCAACAAGTGACATCACCGCATTTTCTCAGAAAAACCCTTCATTAAGTGGTACTGTACAAATCAACTCACCAGATGTTGACCCCAGCAAAGGATTAGTACAATTACCCGTAAATCTGGTTGATGCTTCGCAGCAAATTGTTGCTGGTTGTAATACTGGTGGAAAAATAGCCAAGAGTTCATTTATTGCGACTGGGCGTGGAGGACTAGCACCCGATCCCACGGAGCCATTGAT
This sequence comes from Nostoc sp., assembly GCF_054880495.1. Classification (NCBI taxonomy): domain Bacteria; kingdom Bacillati; phylum Cyanobacteriota; class Cyanophyceae; order Nostocales; family Nostocaceae; genus Nostoc; species Nostoc sp. The sequence goes on along the minus strand of NZ_JBTYKD010000119.1, from coordinate 21,606 downwards.
AGCTGATGATGCGGTGCTAGCAGATTGGATTACACTGGAGCCAGAGAGTAAGAATCGTGCTAGCGGTATTCAGAAAAGACTGGTTGTTCGCAAGCAGCGAAACACAGAAGAAGAATCACAAAAAGTTAATTTTGTCAATGAACCTACTCAAATTGTGGAAGCCCAAGGGTGGGTTATAGATGCGAATGGGAACGTGGTTTTGGTTGCTCAAGTACCCACTGGGTCGCCTCATAACTCCTCACTTGTCGCTACATCTTGCGCTGCTAATTAGAATTTGAGACATTGTAATTTTAACAGGGCTGGTGTTAAAACTACCATCCCTAAAACCTCAGTCTCCGCATTCCCCATTCCCTAACTCGTTTCCTGAATTTGCAAACGAATAGTATGTTCAGTCGCACCACTAAGTTGCAATTCCATGATTTCACCACCCAGAGGCTCCAAGCAAGTGAGGAGCGATCGCAAATTGGGTGTACTTGCGCCAGTATCTACATATAATCGATCTGCTAAATTACTGATCCGTTTCCAAGTCATGTAAAGTTTAGCGATCGTTTGTTCCATCTGCGATGCTTGATTTACTAAGTCAGCAGCTATGCTCAAACAGCCGACTCTTTGCGCTTCTTCTAAGGCTGTTTCAATATCAACATCTTCTTGCGTCAGCGCCTGAACTTGCGCCGCACCTTTGAGATATTTGGCCAAGTTACGCGCTTCGGTAGTTACCTGTTTGAGGGTATCTACATCGGGGTTAGCAGCAATTTCCTTTTGGATAAACTTTTGGTGCGATTCTGGCAGTTTTTCCATTTCCTTCACCAGTGGGGCGATGTAGCGTGGAGGAAGGGTGTTATCTGCGGCTTTTTCCTTAACTGCTTCGGGTAATAAATCTGAGGACATGGCTGTCCATTCATCGCTGAGTTGACGCACTTCGCGCCTGGTGATGCGATCGCCTTTTTGGGCAGCTTCACTCACCATCTGTTGCACTTCGGGGGATGCTTTGGAGGTTTCGATAAATGCCCGTTTGCTGAAGTTGTTCACAGCTCCGGGGTCAAGTTTACCGTCTTCGATGAGAGTATCGGCACTATTGGCCAGTTGAATCCAGGAATAAGCTTGACTTTTGCTGATTTCCCGCTCTTTTAGCCATCGCAGAAAGCCAGTACCGCGTCCGTCACCACCAATTTTCTCTCTGTCGCGGATCGCCCGTAAGATTCGCCCCCGCCAGATTTCAGTTTGCAAATCAAAGCGATCGCATACCTGCCAAGCTATTTCTAGCTGCTGTTGAAAATCTGACTCTAAAATCTGTTCATCTTCTGGATCGGGCAGTTCAAAGCTGATATCTTCTGGCTGTAGTAAAGCAGCAGCAAGGTCGTTGATGGAGTCGGTATCTTGCACGATTGATGACTAACTAGTGGATGCGATCGGCTTATTATGCCACAATCTGTAGATTCTAACCTAAGAGGTGGTGCGGTATCTTGAATTACAGCAAAATGGTAGAAAGGGGTAAACTACCTCAGCAAAGTCTTTAATTGCTCGAAGACAATAAAAATAAAACGATGAACCAGGTAGACTACCTCCGTATTAGCTTAATCGATCGCTGCAATTTTCGTTGTCAATACTGTATGCCAGAGGGAGTAGAACTGGACTATATTCTCAAGCAACAAATGTTGACTGATGAAGAACTACTCACCCTAATTCAAGAGGTATTTATTCCCGTAGGCTTTAATCGGTTTCGTTTAACGGGGGGTGAACCCTTATTACGTCCGCGTGTGGTGGAGTTGGTCGGCGCGATCGCAGCTCTTCCCCAAACTCAAGATATCTCAATGACCACCAACGGTTTTTTGCTAGCTCCGATGGCACAAAACCTCTACAATGCTGGTCTGCGACGAATTAATATTAGTCTGGACTCTCTTGATACCGATACTTTTGACCAAATTATCGGTAATCAGGGGCGTTCTCGTTGGCAACAAGTTTGGCAAGGGATTCAAGCTGCCCATCATGTCGGATTCGACCCACTGAAGCTAAATGTGGTAGTGATTCCTGGCGTTAACGATCAGGAAGTTCTAGATTTAGCTGCCCTGACAATTGACAAACAGTGGCACGTTCGATTTATTGAATTTATGCCTATTGGTAATGTGCATTTGTTTGGCGATCGCGGTTGGGTATCTTCAGCGGAGTTACGACAACAAATTTGCGATCGCTGGGGCTTGATAGAATCTCAAGTTCGTGGTGCTGGTCCTGCTGATGTCTTTCAAATTCCCGGCGCGAAGGGGACAATAGGATTTATTAGTCAGATGTCGGAATGTTTTTGCGATCGTTGTAATCGGATGCGCCTGAGTGCGGATGGCTGGCTGCGTCCCTGTTTATTGAATGAAACTGGTCAAATAGATTTAAAAACTGCTCTGCGTTCTGGTGTCAGCACCACTCAATTACAAGAGCAAGTCAGGCATTTACTCGGAATCAAGCCAGAAATTAACTTTAAAGGGCGCGATTCTGGCATTTTAGGTAGATATACCCGCACCATGTCGCAAATTGGTGGTTAGTCATTGGTCATTTGTCATTTGTCCTTTGCAAATGACTAGGAGAGAAGTCTGAGCGGAGGCTTCCTCCGCTCAGAACTTCTCCTCAGGGAGACGCTGCGCGAACGGGGACAAATAACTATTACGCTTGTCGTGAGTAGTATTCCACCACAAGTAGTTCATTAACTTGTAATGCCACCCATTCGCGCTCAATAACGCTGTTAACTTTACCAACCAACTTAGTTTTGTCAAACTCCAAATGACTGGGGAGGTTAGCCAAACCGGGATATTGTAAGTTGGTTTCCACCATTTTGCGTGATTGTACCCGATCCCTGACCGCAATTACTTCACCAGGACGGCATTGGTAGCTGGCAATATTGACCACACGACCGTTAACAGTGATGTGACTGTGATTTACCAGTTGACGCGCTGCTGGAATAGTCGGGGCAATACCCAAGCGGAAAACGGTATTATCCAAGCGCATTTCTAGCAATTGCAGCAGTACTTGTCCGGTAGAACCAGTAACACGTCTGGCTTTTCGCACATAGCGCAGCAATTGCTTTTCAGTCAAACCGTAGTTGAAGCGGAGTTTTTGCTTTTCCTCTAGACGGATAGCATACTCAGAGCGCTTCTTGCGGTTCTGACCATGCATACCAGGTGGGTAAGCGCGTCTGGCGCTTTTACGAGTCAATCCTGGTAAGTCGCCCAAGCGACGGACAATTCTGAGGCGTGGCCCTCTATATCGGGACATGAGTTTCCTTAATCTAATCCTGTTTAAACTTTACCCAAACATTCCATTTTGACATTCCCCTGATCAGAAATCAGGGAATTCTTGGTTTTTTGAGGCTGCTTGCCTTGGTATGACGTATCATACCAATGTAGAGGCATCAATTGCGCTAGTTGCTTTAAGTCGGTACCGACGCACTGGCTTCCAAGCCTGAATTCCGACGTGTCCCGCCGTACTCCTGCCAATAAGTTTTTTGTGTTTATTTAGTTTCGTAGGCTACTCAATCATCAGATTGGTTTACGTAGTATTCTTACTCGGAAATACTTTTTACGTTGCCTACTTATCATTCAAACAGTTATATTAGCACAATTTTCCACATAATTAATTATGTATATACTTTATTCCCGCCAAAATTCTTTGATTGCAGAGGATTTGAAAATAATTTTTTTAAAATAATATTTGAGTTAGCATAACGTTGGGTGTTTGGAGAATGGCAATATCAATGAGGAAAAAAGTGGTTAGGAAAGGTAAGAACGAACAAGGCAGTTCCACATCCAGGATTCTAATAGTACCAGTTTTGGCTATAGCTGGATGGTTAACAACGATCTTGCCTAATGTGGCTGTTGCTGCCTCTTACAGCAATGATTATAGTGTTTGTGCGGGTCGCCTTTTGAGCGTGGGTGTAACGGCACAAGCGGCATCACAAGGTTGTGCAAAGGCACTGCGTCCAAGGGATTTGGCCGCTTGCGTGGTTAAAATTGAGAAGCAAACCCAAATTGCCGCGACAGATGCGCTTTATTCTTGTGGAAAAGCCCGTCGTCCTGAGGAGTTAGCTACCTGCGTAGTCGGTGTCAGCTCTAGTACTCAGGAAGCAGTTAATCCCGCAGCTTTAGATTACTGTGGCCGTAGTTTGTTGCCCGTGCGCTTTGGTCAGTGTGTGGTTGGCTTCCATAGTAGTAAAATCGATCTTCCCCCTACCCAGATATTGGAAACTTGTATCAATGCTAGTGATAGCGTTATCGGTGCTTCATCTTCGTCTACACCGCCGAGTATAATTCCTACCGGATCAAGTCCAAGTCTAGAGATTACCCCAATTCAAACGCCGCAGCCGCCTGCTCCCGCACAACCGGTTGTTCCACTGCAACCGATTATTCCAACGCAACCACCGGGCACTAATTAAATTTCAGTGCTTTTTAACTCATAGTAAACTCAGCGAGTTCCTCACGAAAGTCGCTGAGTTTACTATTTCGAGTCATTAGTACCAATGACTAATGACAATGGAAAGGCGGGCGGCTATTCCTCCCACCCAAGAATCTTGGGATGGGATTCTCGCCAATTTTCGGTAATTGTCAATAGACGAACCACGCCCTTACTCTTAAGCAAAGGACAAAATCAGTAAAAAGCTTACTTTATCAGCTTTTTTAATTTTGAATTCAGCCTAATGGCGCTAGTCTTCTCTTTCGCCAAAAGCTGTCTGCAATACTACTGCAATACCACCGTCTTGGTGATATTTATCTGCCCAGGCACGGATAACTTCATCCAATTCTTCCATAGCTTGCTCCATTTTTTCTGGGAGGATATCAAGTTCTTCCAGCAAGCGCATGGCATTTCGTCGCCGTTCTGCCCAATTTTTCATCATGCGGAAATACCGCGCGGTATCTTCCACCATGATGTAAGTACGTTCTTGATCGTCTGCTGGGGCATAAAAAGGACGGGTAAGTGCGTAGAAGGGCATTCCCCAAGGAGAATCAATGCGTGTTACCGTGCCTGAATAGAGTAGACGGCGCTTGATATGCTCACCCAAGGCTTCACTCAATGGCATTTGGTGTTCGGGTGGCAATTCTTCTTGCGATCGCTTGTGCAAAAACTCAATCAAATCCAGAAACTCAAAAGAGCTAACTAACTGGGCATCAGGTAGATTACTTGGCAGTTTCTGCTCAATTTGTCTTTTTTCTTCACTTGTCAGACTGCTACCAGGAACGCGCGATCGCCCCGGTTGCCAAGGATACTTTTCTAGCCAAACATAAGGCAATTGAATCAGATAACGCGGTTCTTGAGAACCCAACATCTTTAACAGTTTGCCTTCTGTTAGCGCCTGTCTGACTTCTTCTACAATAATTTTTACGCGTTTCGGTTCCAGGTGGTGCAAATGCCCTGTCATCCGCAGGTTTTGTCCCTGCTCCAGATAGGTCATGTAAATTGCACATTTTGCTGCTGTTGCGGCTGCGTCTAAAAATGCCCCATGCCTGTGCCCACTCGTCCGCATGGCACTAAAAGCCAGATAAAGCATGATCTGATCCATCGCACTGGGGTCAAGACGTTTGATCAGATCTATGTCGTTACTCATATGACAGACAATTGAATAGCACGTTTACACAGTTTTTAATCGAGTGATAATAGGGTAGTATACACCTGGGCCAAGGCAATGTCTTCACGTTCAGACTATATTAGTATGCGATAACTATCAAATCTGTGGTAGCCCAAACTACCATTGTCACATATTCTCTGGTACACAAGCAGATTCGGTGGTTATTACTAAAACTGTCTCTGCATTTGACCGGAAAATTACAGACATTACCAAGTCCAACTTGAGGACGGTTTACATCCCCAGATCAAGTGTGGTGCAAGTAATCTACAAAGCCTTTCAGTTTTCTGGGGTTTTTCTGATCTTTCAAGAGCAACAACGTCAAGCTGCTTACACCTAATTATGGCACTATGCCGACTGGGAGTAAAAACTAGTTTGCGCGGTTCATCTGGGATATCTGTTACTCGAAAAAGATGGGTTTTTTCAGCTTTGGCAAATTATTTGTAGCACACAGATGACTAGAAATAATTGGAAGTGGTCTCAAAAGAAATCGCTAGGTGTAGCCACATTCAGAGGTTGAGCCACACGGCTGGTTGTGAACTCTCATCCCGTTCACAACCTCCAGTGATGTCTTGGCAGTATCAGCCGTTGGGTTGAGGCAAGATAGTAGACATCAAGTAGAGCAATTAATTCCAATTTCAAAATACCTGTTCTTTTTTCAAATATCGTTATTTATCATATCATTGTTTTGGGGATTTGGAATAAACTTATGTACTATAAACTTGATCAATCATGCTTATTAAAATACTTCCCATTCTGGTTAAATCAAGGTTTGATGATATTTTCATGTCTACTCCTAAATCTAAGTCTAATTTATCGTTTTCTGTTGATGATTGGACAGAGAAACCTGCGATTAATTCCGACAGAATCCCATACCTATAAGCCTTTATTCCTCGTGCTAATAACCTGAAGATTAGTTACTAGCCATAGATATGATAAAACATATTGGATTCCATCTGATGATTATTTAGAGATTTTTTCACGATGACTTTATGTTTTTTTAATGAAAGAACTTTAAATTTTCATCATTCAACTAATTCATTGGCTCCTTTCAAGTATGTTTTTACCTCCCTGTTTTAGATATTTGAGGGACTTAAATTGCGTAGATAGTTTATTGCTATAAAAGAAGGAGCATCCGCAGCAGGCTACGATGTAAGCTTCTTTCTCTGGGCATCTGGGCGATCGCAGTCCAAGTTGACTACAGACCGGCAGAAATAAACATACCATCTCACGAAACACAAAAGCACAGAAATAAGGAATTTTGAATCTTGCGTTACTCGCAGGGGTTTTAGTAGAATAAAGATAGTAGCTGTTTCATAGGCGATCGCTCCATATATTCATGTAGCTAGAATAGTCTCCCACGCTGAAAAAACGGGTTACTCTAAACATTTGTGCTACTTCTTCATCTCTTAGTTGCAAAATGTACTGCAATGGTCTTAACTCCTTGCCAATTTACTCTGTGAGCTAGTACTCGTCCTCAGTTGCTTGAGTCAGTACTACTCATACTGCTTATATATACGTGTTTTCCCTATCTGTATCAGGCTAAATTCCGAAAAATATATTACAAGTCAAGTAGGGGCACAGCAATGGTGTGCCCCTACTATGTGTTGCATCTAAACCAGAACTGCTATAGATATAGAAATTTAGTATCTAAATATATGGAATACCTGCGATCGCATTAGTTTGGAGAAGTTACAAGTGGGCGTCAGGATTCATGCCCAGAGTGATGGGGGGTAAAGTAGCTCCCATCACAGCTAAACTAATTGAACTCGCCATTTAATTCGTGGGATTAGAGGGTTTAACCTGATTTCGCATTGTTTCAAAGCTGAAAGCAGCCGCGCCAAAGGTTACTAACAATACTCCCAGAATTTGCACAATATCCAAATTTTCTTGAATGATTAAGCCAGCGAAAATTACGGTTAAAACTGGAATAGTCCCACCGATGAGCGCCGATCGTGAAGCCCCTAGTTTAGTAATACCAACATTATTCAGCAAATATCCGGCAAGAGTCAGCACACCCAAAATAAATGCGCTTAAAACCAGTTCCAGCATCTTAGAGGGATCAACTATCAAGTTCCAACTGGTTGGTAAAGGTAGCATTAAGCAGATAAAGCTCAACAACAACATCGTAGCGAAGTTAATTAAAGTAAAAGTCACCGGATGCAGTTTGCTAGCACAAACCCGCGTCAGAATTATGTAGGCAGCAAAAGCTACCCCGGAAAGAATGGCGGCGCTATTTCCCATTGAAATATTACCCATACCTGTGCTGGGAGAACCGCTTAAAACTAACAATTCACCGCAGCAAATCGCGGCGATCGCACTGATGCGAAATATGGTAGGGCGATCGCGGAACAGAAACCACGACAATAAACCAGTAACCATCGGATAGACGAAGAACAGTGCGATCGCCATTCCAGTTGTGACTTGAGCGATCGCAATGTAGATTAGCACCTGAGACAAAAACAAAAAGCCCCCACTGACAATCGACAACAGCAAAATCTGCTTGGTAGCTGCATTAACTGGTGTGGGATTTCCTCGAACTGAATTAGCCAAGTTTTCCAAGTCTTGCCACAATCGGGGATGCAGTATTGGAGACAACAGCAGCATCAGTGGTACTACTACCATAAATCGGAGCGTCAAAATTAATAGAGTATTGCCCAAAGTCGGTGGCAGCAAGCGCTCTACCTCTAATACTCCAAAAATCTGGGAACCTTGGTGAAAAACTATTTTGATGGCAACGTTATAAAGCGACGATACCACTACCGATAAGACAATCAACAAGAAACCGATTTGGAGTGTAGATAAGCCGGATGAATTAGGCGATCGTGATTCTGGGGGCTTTGCTTCCGGTTGCGGCTCTAGCGCAGTAGTCGATGAAGATTTAGCTTTGCTCTGTGATCCGTTTCTGCGGAGGACAGAAATTGGTTCAGCAGCGTTTCTCCTTCGTGAAGATGGCACAGATACAGTCGGAGGCTCTGATGTCCTTTCGTTTTCCGGCAAGTCTTGATTGCGGACAGAAATTGGTTCAACAGCGTTTTCCTTTGGTGGCGGAACTATAACCGCCTGCGCGTGTGATGTCGTTTCCCTTTGGGACAAGTCTTTGGTGGGGACAGAAATTGGATTCGCGCCGTTTTCTCTGATAATCGGCGGCTGTGATGTCCTTTCCCTTTGCGATAAGTCTTTGGTGGGGACAGAAATTGGATTCGCGCCGTTTTCTCTGATAATCGGCGGCTGTGATGTCCTTTCCCCTTCTGAAAATTTATTGGGGATCGGGGAAATTGGCTTAGGGGAATTTCTGACTACTTCGCCAGACTGTGGCGGGGATGTCTCAAAAAAACTGTTTTTCTCTGGCTCCGTAAACTGCAAAACAGTAGGTTTACCTGCTGTTGCTGGTTTGCGTGAAGTTTCTTCTATAGTTTTTTCTAGTTCTCCATGCAGGCGATTAACAAACTCCGCTAAAATCGTTTCCCCTTGTTGCTGCTGGCTGTACATCCGTGACAACTGTTGGGAAAGATTACTTTGATAGTTCTTCAGTTCTTGTTGCAGCGAGTTAAAAGTAACAGTAACGGTGTCATCCAGGCTGTCAAACATGTGTTCGACTTTTTCATTGATTTCACCTACTACAACATTGCTGCTCACTTGGGCGGACTTCAGGGCAGTTTGTTCATAAGATTTGCCCTCAATGATTTGGTTAGCTAAAGTTGCCAGAGAGGATTGCAGTTGTGAAGATATATGTTTTGCCAGAACTTCTGCCAGTTGACGAATTAACACTTGCTGCTCAGTGATTTGGCGCACTTGTTGTAAATGCTCTTTTTCCTCTACCAAGCTTTGAATTTCATCAGATAACCGATTTTTTTCGGACTGAAGCCGCTTTACGTCTTCCTGCAAAGCTCTAAGGACATTCTGCTGAAGATTTTCTAAGTCTTCAACTACAGCCCAAAGAGCATTTTCTGCTGCTCTAGGTAGCTCGCCTCTGACTCTTGGGTTTTCTGGTTGCTTCTCGAATCGCCCCATTAGCTTCTAACCTCTAACACCTTGACGATAAAGCTGCTTCCCGTACACTTGCTTGGCACTCATAGTAATTTCCTGTATTTTGTCAGATAAATTAAAAGTTTTAACAGCACTTGGGCATTTCAACGTAATTCTGTCATACTGGACACAGGTTAGCAAAGGATCAAATTTGCTCCACTGCTTACTACACGGTCTTATCTTCAGCATTGACAAGTATTTGGTCAGTTTTAATTTTCATAAATATATTCGCCAATCAGATTTTTACTTTTAAAAAAATCTCACTTAAAATAAATATTTATTGTTTTGCTACCAATAGTAGTTAGCAAGCACTTGCGCGTTGACGCAAAGCGACTTTTCCCCAAACATCGCCATAAAATTGTCTGACTTGCGAAACTAACTGTAAATTTGTGTGGAATGTAACTTGTGTGACAGTTTACATTTATAAATGGAGATTAAAGTATCTTTCTGTGGAAATTCAAAGTTACGCTATCCCCTGCACACATTCTAATGAATGAACAGCAATTCTGCAAAAACACACTTTTTTGGCGTTGTTGCAGTCTAGGTTCTACTTTGAGTAGATGCAATAGAGGAAAAAGTTAGGAAATATTAATCAATTCTTAGAAGAATAAAATCCGCGCGATGCTAAAGAGGGTAGCGCTAAGGATAGCACTCACGGGGATTGTAATTAGCCATGCGGCGGCAATACCTTTTAGTGTTTGGAACTTAATCGAGTTGATGTTTTGCACCAGTCCAATACCTACTACACCACCGACGAGGGCGTGAGAGGTGGAGACTGGTAAACCTAGCCGGGAGGCAATGAGGATGGTGGTAGCAGTGGCAAGTTCGGCACAAAATCCACTACTAGGTTGCAAGGCAATAATGTTTTCGCCAATAGTGGCGATGACTTTTTTTCCCCAGACAGCTAAACCACCAACAATACCAGCACCACCAAGGATTAAAATCCAAATGGGGATAGTGATACCATCTGTAGGTACGCTACCAGTGCGATTGATGTAGACGATCGCAGCTAAAGGAGCGATCGCATTTCCCACATCATTGGAACCATGAGCAAAGGCTACAAAGCAAGCACTCAATAATTGGAATCGGGCGAATAATCTTTCTACGGGATTGGGTATTGGGCATTGGGTAGACTCTTCTGTTTGTCCTGTTGTCCCCTTGTCTTCCAATTGTTGCCAACTAATGATTGTGAGTCCAACTGCTGCTACTGCACCCGTTAATAGTGGAATGTCGTAAGCAGGGATTGTAAAACCAACTTGCTCAATTACAAAATTGGTTAGCGGTTCAGTCAGTGATGGTAATACGATTACACCAAATATTCCCAGTAGCAAAGTACTCAACCAGGGAATCCACTCTTGTAACTGGACTAATTGATTGGGTTGATCCAAAATCCAGTGCTTGATTTGACTGTAAAATAAAGCAGCGATCGCACCACTAATTAACGGCGTTAAAATCCAGCCAATGGTAATTAATTTAATTGATGACCAATCAATTGCATCTACTCCTAAAGCTACCCAACTAAATCCAGCGATCGCACCAACAACCGCATGAGAAGATGAGACGGGTAAACCGCGTGATGTAGCAATTTGTAACCACACACCACACGATATTAGTACCGTTACCATCCCAACAACAAATATTTGGGGTGTAGCTGCGAATAAGGCAGGATTAGCAATTTTCGTCGCTAGGGTTTCTGTTACCTCATGTCCAAACAACACAGCACCCGTAAACTCTAATACCCCAGCAATAATTAGTGCCTGTTTCAGGGTGACAGCTTTGGAACCCACAGAGGTTCCCATCGCGTTAGCAACATCGTTTGCTCCGAGATTCCAGGCGACGTAGAAAGCTAGTAAGGCGACAGAAAGTAGAGTATACGGCATATATAGGCAGGTAAGGAACATGGGAAAGATGAGGATGAACCTCGGAGCTTAGTTGCTGAACCTCTGAGCTTCAGACTTCTAGTTTTAACACTCCCTCATCTCCCTCATCCCCCTTTTACGGATAAATTAAGATTTTATAAGTATCCGGTGTGGGTGCGATCGCAACTTCCACAGCTGCTGATAAATCTTTTAATGGATAGCGATCGCTAATCAAGGCTTTCACGTCTATCCTCTGATTAAATACAATATCAGCTGATAGATTCTGAAGCCGATAAGATGAGCTATAACTGCCGATCAAGTCAATTTCCCGACGGTAGAGGATATTAGGGTTAATCGGAATTTCCACCTCATCAGGGAATTCGGCGAAAAACAAGATTTTGCCACCTTTACGGGTACTATCAAGTGCTTGAAAAAAAGCTTTCTCACTAGGAACAGCCAGCAGAGTAACATCAACACCCAGTCCACCAGTTAAGGCATGGATTTTGGCGGTTAAATCGGGATCACGGGCATCAAAAGCCGCCTCTGCACCGACACTCAAGGCTTTTTCAATTCTAGAGGGTAGTAAATCGGTAGCGATCGCATTTGCTCCAAAATACTTCACCAACATCATGAACATTAACCCAATGGGACCAGCACCAGTAACTAAGACAGTTTGTCCTGGGGCAATTTGGGCTTTTTTCACAGCTTTCAAGCAGCAGTTAGTTGGTTCGACAAAACTCGCTTCTTCAAAACTGATGCGATCGGGGATGGGAATTAACCCACCATTTTCCACAATATGGCCCGGTACTTTAACATAATCAGCAAAACCGCCGCCACTGGCGTTAAAGCCTGCGGTTGTGGAGATGTTTTTGTAGACATCGCACATAGAGAAATTATCATTTAGGCAGTAGGCGCAACGCATACAGGGGATGTGGTGCATCACCGCTACTCGTTGTCCAACTTGCCAACCTTTAACATCATTGCCTACGGCTGCGATCGTGCCGGCAGTTTCATGTCCAAAAATGCGCGGCGGTTCATACAGTGGATAACGAATTTTTTTTATATCTGACTGACACAACCCCACAACCCGTACCTGTATCAGCACTTCATCTGGTTCTAAGGTTGGAACTGGGATATCTTCGTAAGACAGTTGATTAACGCCTCTAAATACTTGTGCTTTCATGTTGATTTTTCACCGCTCGATGTTATAGATGTAAGATTAGCAGTCAACGTTAAGCTATCAAGTTTGGGATTTAATATTGTTTGTAAATCTTGGTGCTTCTCTACTGAGTAATTCTATAAGCTCAAAAAAACTCATGGCTGGCTTTTTGAGACTTTGAGACTGTCGCTGTAATACCTCAATAACTTGTTGCGGATACAGATTATATAATTCAGTTAAAAACTCATCTGGAGATTTGGCTTTGATTTGCCAAGGTGCCAAATCCTGATCTTGAAAATGCTTCAGGTTTGAGGTGACAATTATATTAGCCTTACCTACCACAGCAGCAGCCAGAACATGGCGATCGTTAGGGTGATTTGTCATTAATTGAACAATATTATCAGAAACTACGATTAGTGCTGTGGGAAAGGCTTCTTTAATTCTCCCTTCCAGTCTCATCGCTTGGGTAGTTGTGAGTCTACCTGTATTTATTAGATTACGAGTTGCGCCATCAAGTATTTCTTGCGACCAATGTGGTACATATAAACTAGCCTCAGACATACACAATAGGGTATCTCGTAAGTACATAGGGAACAGTACACAAGAATCTAGTACAGCATGATACATAATACTCAGTAAATAATGAGAACACCCTACTGATAAAATCCTAACTCTTGGCTTTCGGCTATTAATTCATCTAGCAGTTGTCTACGTTTAGTATCCCTTTGCTGTTTATATTTTCTTAAATCCTCAAATTTCACGCGTCTATGAGTTCCTACCATAATGTAAGGAAGCTCACCCTGCTCTAATAATTTAATCAGATAGGGACGTGACACATTCAACAAATCAGCCGCTTGTTGTGTTGTTAGCTCTGGATTATGTGTAACTATAGATACATTTTTCCCTGATGCCATTGCCTGCACGACTTGGCGTAATACACAACATACAGAATCAGGAATAGTCATTTCTTCGCCGTTTGCTGCTGCTAATTTCAGTTGACTGTTTTCCTGATTGAGTATATGTTCAAGTTGCTTTATAGCCTCAGCTTCAGCTTCTGTAAGAATACTGGAATCAGTAGGCATTTGGTTAGATAGGAAGGTATTCATAAAGAGGGTTAGCTTGGTATTTTGTTTTCATTGTATTACACAAACGCAATAAACGAAAAGAGGATATAAAATGAAAAACAGGGGAAAGGGAACCCCATATTTATCTGTAACGCTGTATTATTTTTGAATATTTTCTCAAGATTTTCTCCAAGACGCCAGCAATGACTATTCGCCATGCGACTGAAACTGACTTGCCTGCAATTGTGACAATTTATAATGCTGCAATTCCTAGCCGCATGGCAACTGCTGATTTAGAACCAGTGTCTTTGGAAAGTCGCCTTTCTTGGTTTAAGGAGCGATCGCCTTCACAACGCCCAATTTGGGTAATCGAAGTAGAGGGAATAATTGCTGGATGGCTTAGTTTCCAATCCTTTTATGGGCGGCCTGCCTATAGTACGACTGCCGAAATTAGTATTTACATAGCCCCTCGCTTTCATCGGTGTGGTTTGGGACGACAACTATTAGCACAAGCAATTAGCGAAAGTCCTACTTTGGGTTTAAAGACCCTAGTTTGCTTGATTTTTGCCCACAATCAACCCAGTTTAAAACTTTTTGAAACATTTGGTTTTCAACACTGGGGACATTTACCTAAAGTTGCCGAAGTTGATAGTGTTGAACGAGACTTAGTAATCATGGGACTCCGAATTAAACCACGTCTATCTTGAAACCTGTAGTTCTTCGGTGATCAAAAGGATTTGCCCTCATCCCCCAACCCCTTCTCGCAGATTTGGGAGAAGGGGAACCCTCACCCTAAGTCCCTCTCCCAGATATGGGAGAGGGATTTAGGGTGAGGGCAAAAACTACGCTTCTCAACATAGATGAGGTTTAGTAAACCTGTTGTTTAATTGGATGGCAATAATATTAACAACGCTGTAATTGTGTTAAAAAGACAACAATTTCATCAATTGCCTGCCGCACAACTGTTGTAGGTTGTTCCGATTGATTCACGATAATACTAAAAACTAACGGCTCATATTTAGGCGCATTCATGTATCCAGATAGAGAAACTACACCTGTTAAGGTGCCTGTTTTGGCTTGCACAATCCCCTCAGCAGATGTGTTTTGAAAGCGCCCTTTCAAGGTTCCACTTTTACCCGCCACCGGTAAAGATGCGCGATACACATATCCTGTTGGTGTTCTTGCTATTCCTCGCAAAGTTTGTACAAAAGCTTCTGGTGTCACTAAGTCACGACGTGATAAACCCGAACCATCCACTAAAACATAATTTGCTGGATCAACTCCCAATTTAGTTAAACTCGCTTTGACAACTTCCAAACCGACATCAGCGCTAGTCTGATTTTTCCCTCTGGTTTTTTTCACAGCTAATGCTCTCAGCAGTGCTTCAGCATAAAGATTATTACTATTCTGAAGAGTTTCCATTAATAATTCAGATAAAGGTGGCGACTCTACAAATGCTATTTCCTGTTGATTAACACCCCCACTTTCTACTAATGTTTGTCCCAAGGTAATTTTTTCTCTTGCCAAAGCAGTACGGAAGCGCCGTAAGAAGTAATAATTAGGGTCAACTACAGGCAAATCTATTAAAGACGGTTCCGAATTCGTTGTCAGTTGTCCTTGAATTCGTAATGCTGTTCCTGATAATTCACGCGTAACGTTGACGTAGATTGGTTGATTTTGGGCAACCGTTACTGACTGATTAATTATCCGCCACTGTTTCGCCTCGTCAGCATCAATCCACAGCACTTGTAAAGATTTACCTACAGCCTGCGGTACAAGTTTTAAGCTAAAAATATTTTGATTCAGAATAAAGCTGCTGATTGGTGCGCCATAGTCTGACTGCACATCTTCCCATTGCCAGGTGGGGTTGACAATATTCCCTTGAATATAACTATCATCAGCTATCAATTGCTGAATTTTAGTGATACCTTTCTGTTTTAGCTGCTGTGCTAATGTTTGCAGTTGAGTATCACTTAAGCTGGGATCTCCCCTACCAACAATACGTAAAACACCTTTGCCATTCTGATAAATTGAGGTGCGAATCCGAAAATTAGCACCCAACTGCTGCAATGCGGCTGCTGTTGTCAGCAACTTCAAGTTAGACGCGGGAGTAAAATATTTCTGAGCATCCCGACTGTAAAGAGTTTGTCCGGTTGACAGTGGTTGCACCAAAATTCCCCAGCGCCCCCGACTGAATAAGGGACGATTGATTACACCATCTATAGCTGTTCCCAGTTGGGTAGAGCAAATTGATTTTGTGGTAGTTGTTGGTACAACTGGGGTTTGTGCTTTAGCTGCTGGCTGGGTAACACCAATTTGAGTACCCAGAAACAGCAGCATCAAGCTAAGAGAAATTTTCCTAGTCATCACATAGTTCTTAAAACTACTTGATGATAATACCTTGGTGTAGCATTTTTTTAACGTCAGTTCGACAGGAGGAAATTAACGCTTTGCTTTTGCTTTTGCTTTTTCTTCTTCCTCCTCTTCCTCTTCTGCCCCGAATACTTCGTCTATGAGTTCTTGCGCTCGCTTGTCTGAAATTTTCAACGCTTCCTGAAGCTCAGAGATATAATCCTGTTCTGCTTCCGGTACTTCCTCATCAATCCCTACGACTAAGATAGCGGTGGCGGAAAAATACATTGGTATGAATCTTTTTTCATAAAAAATACGCAGAGGATACATTTCTCTGCGTATAAAAATAGTTAAACTGCCCAGAATTATCAAAAAGCGTTACAACTTCGTCCCACACTCAGCGCAGAAGTTGTGGGTAGGAGCATTTTTCGCACTACAGTGGCTACAATATACTGCTTCTACTGCGGCTTTCGGCGGTTGCTTCTGCAAGCCGACCATTTGAGCGTTACTCTTGCCAGGGATTACCATTGGATAGCAGTTTTCGTCTCTGGTGACGTGGACATTCACGATCACCGGGCCGTTATGTGCCAGCATTTCAGCGATCGCATCTTTCAATTCCCTGCGATCGCTGATTACCATCCCCTTAATCCCATAGGCTTTTGCTAACAACTCTACGTCTGGCATCCCTACTTCCATGTTTGAGCATGAGTAACGCTCACCATAGAAGGCTTGCTGCCACTGGCGCACCATCCCTTGCCAGCCGTTATTGATAATTAATGTCTTGACGTTTATCCCATACTGTGCTAATGTACCAAGTTCCTGCAAACACATTTGGAAACTGGCATCACCGCTAATACAGATGACTTCCTCATCAGGAAACGCCACTTTGGCGCCCATTGCCGCAGGTAAGCCAAAACCCATTGTTCCCAAACCAGCACTAGAAATCCAGCGCCTTGGGCCATTCTTCAGGAATTGTGCTGCCCACATTTGATGTTGTCCGACATCTGTGGTGTAGAAAGCCTGCGGTGCTTGGCGACTGACTTCTACAATCACTTCTTGGGGTGAAATGCTGTCAGGATGATGCGGCACTATTAGAGGATACTCTTCGCGCCAACGGTTAACTAAATTTAACCACTCTTGGTTTTGATTCGGTGTAGCCTTTACCCCTGTTTCTTTACATCGACGCAACAAGTCTACTAACACGTTCTGCACATCGCCGACAATGGGCACTTCAGGAACGCGGTTTTTGCCAACTTCTGCCGGATCGATGTCGATGTGAATTACTTTGGCGCGGGAGGCGAATTCGTCTAACTTGCCTGTAACGCGATCGTCAAATCTAGCGCCAACGCAAATCAGCAAGTCACAATCACTAACAGCGAAGTTAGCGTAAGCAGTGCCGTGCATCCCCAACATTCCCAAAGCTAGGGGATGATGTTCGTCAAAGGCACCGATCCCCATTAAGGTTGTGGTTACAGGGATATTAAATAATTCAGCTAGTTCTTTTACTTCTTCATGGGCGCCAGCTGCGATCGCACCACCACCGACATATAATAGCGGACGGCGACTTTCAGTAATCAACTGAATCGCGGCATTAATCTGCCGGGGATTTCCCTTTACCGTAGGACGATAACCGCGTAATTTCACTGAACCTGGTTTCACAGGCACATAGTCAAATTCTTCTAAAGCTACATCTTTGGGGACATCAATCAAAACTGGCCCCGGACGCCCAGTGCTAGCGATGTGAAAGGCTTCGGCGACAATTCGCGCCATATCTTTGGCATCCCGCACTACATAGGAGTGCTTCACAATCGGTAGGGTAATCCCGTAAATATCAGTTTCCTGAAAGGCATCTGTACCAATGGACGGACGTGCTACTTGCCCTGTAACCACAACCATTGGGATCGAATCCATGTAAGCTGTGGCGATGCCTGTCACCAAGTTAGTTGCTCCTGGGCCAGAAGTGCCAAAGCATACTCCTACCTTGCCAGTTGCACGGGCGTAACCATCAGCAGCGTGGGCTGCGCCTTGTTCGTGTCTGACGAGAATGTGCTTCATAGCACCAGTTGCTTGCACCTTATACAGGTCGTCGTAAATTGGGAGAATTGCCCCACCAGGATAACCAAAAATATAATCAACGCCGTGGCGATGAAGGCTGTCAAGCAGGGCAAAACCGCCAGATGCACGTTTGGGTAGGACTGGTGGGCTAGAAGTACGAGACTGTTTGTGATTCTCGGTTTGTAGGAGACTAATTTGAGAAAGCGATGGCACGGTCAAACCTCAAACTATAGCTAAAATAAATGCTGAATTCTGTAGTTAGTATTTCATTTTAATTGAAAAGTTCAATCAAAATCTGATAATTTTATATATTAAATATAAACCTAGACTATTAGCCTACATTAATTAAATTACGTCTTGCAAGACTTTGCGGGTATTTTTCCAAGCCCAAACCCCGACAACTACGATAACAATACTCATTCCGACAAGTACAAATCGCAAGCCCAGAGCATCAGTTAATGGCCCAGTAATCGCTAAGGGTAAGGCTAGAGCGATGTTAACAGCATGATTTTGAAAGCCAAATACTTTACCGTGCATGGTAGGTGGTGTTTGCTGTTGAATCAAAGTTTGCATGGGCACACCAATTAAGGCAGCACCTATACCCAAAAATGCACAGAGTCCTAGCGCCAGCAATAAGTTCTGCGTAAAAGTGAATACCCCTAAAACTAGTGCAATCATCAAAAATCCTATTAAAGGTAGGGGCTTGTGATGAAATTTCTCACCCCAGTTACCTAAAATCGCTGCACCAAATACCATACCCACCCCTGCTGCTGCTAAGAAAAAGCCAAACTGTTTTTCTTTGAGACCAAACTCTGCGGCTAATCGAATTGTCAGCACTGTTAAGGCTGCAAACACACAATATAAAGTTGTCAGTTGCAGCATGGCGTTTAAAATCAAAGGGTTTTTCTTGAGATAGCGCAGACTCTCAGTGAATTCAGCCCAAGGGTTATTTGATGCCCGATTTTGCTTCGGTCGTTTGGGTTCTTTAAACTTAATCAGTTGGATGATCGCACCCGATAATATGTATAATCCACCTACCACAAGCTCTTGACCGTATTCTTCTCCCATCAAGCTTTTCGCCAAACTCAAAATTGGCTCTCCGATCGCAAAGCCAACAATTAAAGCTCCCATCATCGTACTGGTAAACAGTGCATTCGCTGCTAACAAATTCTCTCGCTTCACCAACAAAGGAATCGCTGCTTGTTCGGCTGGTGCAAAAAACTGCGTCACCGTGGAAATAGCAAAAGTCAGGATTAACAGAATCAGGAACTGTCGGGGTAACAAGGGAAGACATAGCGTTAATATTCCCCGCACGACATCTGAGCCGACCATAATCAGCTTTTTTGGCAAGCGGTCAACAAAGATGCCACCAGCAGAGCCGAACAAAATTGCTGGTATTGTAAAGGACAGCATCAAAGTTGAGTACATGGAGTTTTGTGCCAACCCCGGAAGCGGTGGGTAGTTCTCCAACAGAGCAATCAGCAAAACGAAAAAGACTTTATCTGCTAACTGGGACAACACTTGCCCAATCCACAGGAGCATAAAACCACGGTTTTTTAGCAGTGTGCCAAACCCTTTATTAACAGCATCAGGTTCAGTTGGAAACATTAAATACTTTCTTTGGGTAGATGGGGCATTGGGCATTGGGCACTTGTACTGAGCGAAGTCGTTGGCGCAGCCTCTCGTAGAGAAGTATTGGGCATTGGGGAGAATAAATGCTGACTCCTAACTCCTAACTCCTAACTCCTAACTCCTAACTCCTAACTCCTAACTCTATTGTCCGGATTAATTTGCTTCATAGCGCTTTAACAGCATAAGCAAAAACTCAGATGCTGTCAGATGACCTTTGGGTGGAAAAATACCAATAGACGAATCTACCCAGCAGCCTTGTACAGTTTGGGGGGATTTCCACATTGACAAATGATCAACTGCTGGCTGTGCATAAAAATTATCTTGCCCACTACCTAGCAAACAAGAACTCCAATGGGTGAAATAATCATGACTCATCCGATGAATCGGGAAATTAGCCTCTAGTGGTACTCCCCATCCATCTATAGCAATAAACGCTTTCACATGACCACCCAAGAGTTGCCACAAATATGCTGCTCCTATTGCCCCGATCACGCCAGCACTAAAGCTAATGAATATAATTGGTGATTTTAGCTGAAGGGACTTGCGATACCTGGGGTGATCTACGCTAACGCGCAAAAATTGCAAAATGTGAAATGCTGATAAAACCAAAAAATCCTGACCTGGATAAACCAGTATATTAGCTGGCTTTTGACTGACTGAGCTATGAGAAATTAAATCTAACAATTCTACTCTAAAACTTTCACTTAAATCTGGCTGATGAATTCCAGGGCAAATAATTATACTCATCCGTCTATCGTATTAGCAGCTTTTACAATCAGTAATAATTTAACTTACTAGAAAGATTTCGGCATGAGTTTGAGCGCTTACAACTTATTTTTTCAGTTCTGTAGATGTTGACTGTTCTCGAAATTCCGGTTCTAATTTTTCTTTAGATTTGGACGGAGTAACATACGCCACTACACCCATTCCAGCCATTGCACCGCCGATGATATACATAATATTTCTACTCAAATATTGAGAGCCGACGTATCCAAAGGCGATTGCTACGACTGTTGTGGCGATAATCTGAGGTAGTTTCATATTACTTAAGATGCAGTTCTTTAACTAATTATAAAGTGATTGGAGACGCTCTCAGCATCTGCCCTCCCCATGATCAATCAAGAGGTGGAGGGTATAGATTGCTAAAATCGAGTTGGAGCAAGTCTGTAAAATTGCTCTAGTCAGTTTAATTTTCATCTTCTTAAGTATTCAAAATGCGATCGCAGACAAGCCATTCCTCCATCATCAGTTTGGGAGCAAATTCCCCAATCTCTCGAAGTTGGCGTTATGGCGTTTTAGCTGTTTGTGCGTGTCAATAGAACGTAGGAGCAGATTTTCTTTGAAATATGTGTTACAGGACTTACGCAAACAATAGCCGAAAAGAATGATTTTCACGTAGGGGCAATACCCTGCGGGAAGCTAAAGCTACATGGATTGTCCCTACAGTATGTACTTTTGCGTAAGTCCTATGTTATTAATCCTGATTGACATCCTCCCACCACTGATTCGGAGTACCGAATGCAGTGGGGAATTCCAAAGATCACTCTTTGGGTTTCCTCTTTTCGCCAGTTGATTTGCTTGAAAGAGTTTCCTCACCTCTTGTATTGATCAGTCTTTCCAGAGGCGTTATACCATTTCACGCAAACCCTGACACATATAGATTTATCGTAGGGGCACAGCAATGCTCATTGGTGTCAACTTAAGCAAAAAGGCAGCATTAAGATGTCTCACTAAGAACATCGGAATTGATGTTCTTAGTGAGACATCATGAGTAGAAAACGTCCAGCGCGAACAGGAAACCCAGATTTGCGGCAGCAAAAGCATGTACCAGCGCCGCCAATAGAGCAAATCGAGAAA
>NZ_JBTYKD010000118.1:0-37762 GCF_054880495.1 Nostoc sp. | reverse complement strand
TAGCCACTACTAATGTGTATCCTACACAACTGAGAAGCCCGATAAGTCTGTCATGGAAAAAACCGAAAAACAGAAAATGCTTGCAGGCGAATTATATCTGACGGAAGATCCAGAATTGGCTGCCGAAAATAAGCGAGCTAGTCGTCTGTTGCGAAGCTACAATTTGACAACAGAAGAACAGCAAGAGCAACGGCAGGAAATTTTACAAGAATTATTTGGAAACATAGGTAACAAAGCATTAATTGTGCCACCCTTTCACTGCGACTATGGCAGTAATATTTTCGCTGGCGACAGATTGTATATGAACTATGGCTGTGTAATTTTAGACTGTAATACAGTTAATATTGGTGAAAATGTCTTGTGCGCTCCTCATGTACAAATTTATACTGCTTATCACCCTATAGAGCCGAAAATTCGTCTTTCTGGTAGAGAATTAGCTGCCCCAATTAACATTGGTAATAATGTCTGGATTGGTGGGGGCGCAATTATTTGTCCAGGTGTAACTATTGGTGATCACACAACCATTGGTGCTGGTAGTGTAGTTGTTAAAGATATACCTGAGAATGTTGTCGCTGCTGGCAATCCCTGCCGCGTTATTCGGTATTTGTCCTAGAATTTAAAACTTATATCTACAAAAAACCGCTTGCCAATGACAAGCGGTTTTCTAGTGATTGCCCTCAAAGGGGAACTTATTTGTTGCCCCAGGATGCCAAGTTTTTCTTAGCGCTAAAGCGCGAAATTTTCTAGAGATTAAACAAGTCTCAAATCAGGATAATTTGCCAACACATCATCAGATGTTAGGGTATCATTTTCAGCTTGCGGAGTCCAAAGAACTTCAATTGCTAAAAGGTTATCGCTAGGGATACTACCAATTTGCCGTAAAGCTTGACGCAAATCATCAGCACTGTTAATTGCTGTAGGGATTTGAAACTTACCTAGTGTCGCCGCCAATAAGGTGACAATAATGTATTCACCAGGACCTTCGGTAAATAGGCGGGTGGGGTTGTCGAGTTCACCGGCCGGGGGTAAAATATCTTTTGCAAGGGCTGCTTTTAACTGGTTGTTGACATTAGAAAGAGTTTCTTCGCTAAACTTGCTGCGTTCTGCCAGTAACAGCCGATTAAACTGACCTTCAGCTGAATTTAAACTGGCTTGTTGAGTGCCACCACCTGCATATACAAAGTATTCAGGATGGCGCAGTAAAGCTAGGCTAGCTTCTTGTAAAACTTCTGCTCTTCCCTCTGGGGTGTTAGTATCAGCAGTTTCAGCAATGTGGTTAAGTTCATTTTGCAATTGACGAGCTTGAGCTAACAAACCTACTTGCAAACGAGTTACAGAAACAGCAGAGTTACTGCTGTAATCTGCCTCTCCAGTTTCACCGCCAGAGACGCGGCGGAAAGTTTGCAATAAGAAATTAGCGATCGCCAAGAAAATTAAGATGGTAAATATACCACCAAATCCTCCCCCAATACCCCAGAAGGGAATTAGGAAGGGAAAGCCAAAACCACCACCATAACCACCACCATAACCACCAGGATAGTATCCGCCCCCGCTAGGAGGTGCATAGGTGCGGCTGGAAGGTACTCTAAAGGAGCCGCCACCGATGCGACCCCCAGTGCGGGCTGCTAATGCTCCATCGGCATGACCAAAAGCCAAAGCTAACACCAGGCTTAGGGCTAAGAAGGTTTTTAACAGAGGTTTGATGGTTTGTTCTAGTTTTTTACGCATAATACAATCACTTGAAAAACGGAATTATTTATGATTTCTCTCCATGCTCTTAGGAGTGTTGGGGTATGTCGCCAACGCCAGCCCGTAACAAGCAAGCAAGTTTGTAGCATTTACGTAACCTTCACTTTTAGAGGCTACATATTCAATTTACCGCGTCTTATGTTGCGTAGGGTGCGATCGCAGGAGGGATTTCTCGACTGGGGAACCGTACCTGAAGATATATTGATCATCACATAAATTGGGGATGTCTACGACGGGCTACGCCTACGAGGAATTGTTGCTATGTCTTGGACTAGCACTTTCAGAGTACAGTTTTGAATTATACAGATTATTTTAATTTTTAGATAAGTTTTTTAACTAATTTTTATAATCCTTATCCTGCTTATTTTGTGCAAACCTGGGAGACAGAAGCAAGGATATTTTTAAATTCTGAACAACATTTGCTACAACTGGCGGCTTGGGGTTTGCCACGCAGACGGATTGTAGCATATATGCGTGTTTTTTATAAGTAACTCAAGCCAAACACAGGATATATTACCCAATACTTACCAAAATTTTGGGAATTTTGACGTAACATTCCATACTATTTAGGATATTCTATTAAGCGTAGCTAAATTTTGTAATTTCCGCAAAGGTAGGTTGCTCATCAAGCAATTTGGCTATCAGTGCTAGCTTTAATTTATTGTCCATCATGCACATAACTTCTTAAATAGTGAGAAATCTGTCACAAAAATCAAATCAATACAATAAAAAAACAATCTTCCTGGCTAATCTTATAAAATAGCCTTCAAATTTCTCTACCACATTCGTTTTAAAAGAAATAAAATAATAATTATGGCTTTGAAAGTAATCCTAATTGTAAATAAATTAAAACTTATTTGAAATGTAGTCCTCAAATTGATTATGGAACATATTTCTCAACTAACAGCCGAAATCAGAGACAAAGCAGCATACCCAGATATCCTAGTCATATCCCGAACTTTTCTGCCAAAAGAAGCTCTAATTGGGGAATATATCTACGATCGCTGTCTCCAAGATCCAGAAAGAGTTATTGTCCTAGCGGCTAGTTGCTTAGGAGATAAAGTATTTGATCAAGGTCAACAGTTTCCGGTGTATCGCTGGTCTTATCCTAAATACTGGCGTAGTGGGTGTGTGGGAAGTATTCTGAAGCCTTTGGTGAATATCGTCTGCTCATTTGTATTAGCAATCAAACTTTATTTTCGCTATCACTACCGTTATATAGAGTGGGGTCATGGATATGACTTTCCATCGCTGTTGCTACTGAGCTATTTCCTACCTATTCGCTTTTTTATCTATCTGCACGGTAATGATCTTCTTTGTATTTTACATAATCCCGTGCTGCGATCGCTATTTAAATTAACACTTCATAGAGCCGAAGGGATTGTTTGTAACAGTTCTTATACACAAGACTATCTCAGAACTGCTTTGCGATTAGATACTCCTACCCATGTCATTAACCCAGTAATTAGACCAGAAAAATTTGGTAATAATGTAGCGAGTTCTAGTAGCCTTGATGATTTACGTGTTTGCGTGCGTCAGACATACAACATTCCCGAAACAGCAATAGTTATTCTCTCGGTAGGAAGGCTAGTAAAACATAAAGGTTTCGACCAAGTGATTGATAACATCCCACTATTGCTAACCTTTGGGGTCGATGTCCACTATATAGTCTGCGGTCAAGGATCTTGTGAGTCGGAACTGAAATCTCTGGCGCATCGTTTGCGGGTAGATAAGCGCGTACACTTTGCCGGATATGTGCCAGAACGGGAATTAGCCGGTTATTATGCAGCTTGCGACATATTTGCCATGCTGACTTTATTGGATACTAAACCTAATAATATGGAAGGTTTTGGTATGGTTTATTTAGAAGCAAGTTACTTCGGTAAGCCTGTAATTGCCTCTCGCTTAGGCGGTATTCTAGACACAATTCAGCATGAGGAAAATGGCATACTAGTTAATCCTAATTCTGGGTATGAAGTTTTTCAAGCTTTCAATCGCTTGTGCAAAGACCAGCAACTACGTGAGCAACTCGGTCGCAAAGGTAAAGAATTAGCCCAGCGTAAAACCCTTCACCGATCGCTTTATAAATCAGAGGGAAGAAACGCGATTTTCTGAACAACGAGATCCCCGACTTCTTAGAGTAGTCGGGGATCTGAGTCTTGTGATTTGAGACGTTGGGACGTTCGGTGAGCGCTCAGTCAAACGATCTAAATCCGCGTCACAAAACTTAGAAATAAGAATTAAATAACATAAGTAGGTAGGCACAATTAAACTGAACTAAGTGAACTTATCTAAAGTCCCAGAAACGTTTGCAGTATAGGCTTTTAAGCAATTTACATTTCTTAATATAGTTGTGCTTTTTAACGCACAACTACTTACAATTTATGTTTATGTCCCTGGCTTACCTCACCCTCAATCCCTCTCCTTATAAAGGAGAGGGAAGCTAGATAGAGGATGAAGTTTTGCATTTTATTTAATCCACGTTCCTTAATTACGAATTACGAATTATTTTTACTAACCACCACCAACGATAGTTACCACTTCCAAGCGATCGCCTAGCTGCACTTTTGTTTGCGTCCAAAACTGGCGGTGTAAAATTTCGCCATTATACTCTACAGCCACCAAGCGAGGGTTAAAACCCAACTGTTGGAGCAAATCGGGTAAATAAGTTGGAAACGAACAGCTATGGGTTTCCCCATTTACCTGAATCGTAATCTCATTAGACATAAATGTGGGGAGTGGGGAGCGGGGAATTAGTTATTCATTAATGACTAATGACTCTTTTAAAGTTCTGGTTTAATGCGATTGAGTTGAGAGAGCAAATATTGTGTCACCAGGGTAGGCTGTTCGGCTTGGATGAGCGATCGCACCACCGCTACACGTTCGGCTCCTGCATCAATCACATCATTGATATTATTGGCATCTATTCCCCCAATGGCAAACCAGGGAATTGAGCAATTTTTGGCAGCATAGCTGACATATTCTAAACCTGTGGCTGCCTTACCTACTTTTGTAGGAGTTTCATAAATTGGCCCCACGCCAATGTAATCTACACCTTCAGCAATTGCCCCTTGCATTTCTTCTTTATTTGTGGTAGAAAGACCGATCAAACGCTGGGAACCGAGTAATTGCCGAGCAACGACAATGGGCATATCTTGTTGTCCCAGATGCACCCCATCTGCATTGACTGCTAAAGCCAGATCCACGCGATCGTTAACAATGAACAAAGCACCGTAGATATGGCATAACTGGCGTAATTTTCTCGCTTGTTCCAAACGCAAAGAATCATCGGCGGTTTTGTCGCGGTATTGTAAAAGCGTTAATCCACCTTTGAGAGCAGCTTCGACGGTGTTCAATAAAGTTTCACTAGGGGAAGTAACAAGATACAGACGCGATCGCCACAACAATTGATGACGCTGATGACCCATTAAACTACTTTCTAGAGTATAAACCTGGTAGCGCATCTGCTTACAAGCTTTAGCCATAGTTGGCAGGGTTAGCTTGCTGTATTCTTCCAACACCCGCAATGCTTCTTCTATACGGCAAAAGTTAGCTTGCAACACCGATTTTATACTAGCTCGTTCTTCTTCCTCAGGATGGGTTAACTCAGTTCCAGGATCGCCCGGTGTATCTCGCGCCGCTCGCAATTCCGAAGTATGCCACTTGGCTAACTCTTGTCGCAGGCGCTTGCATTCTAGAGCCAACTGAGCATTATTCAATCCAAACCGACACCATTCCTCGATAATTCGCAAGCCCTCACGAGCGCGGTCTAAATTAGCATCTAAAATGCGGTAGACAACCTGCTGTATTTGCTCTTTTTGGCTGTATGGCTCGACCATTACAACAACCCCGTTAGTGCTTTCATCGAAGTGAGAATTATCATAAGTCTTAGTAACCATAAGTTAATTAATTTGCTTTTTTTTACTTAATTTTTGCTGAATCTACGCAAAACAACGTAGTGGTGAGGGTTACAGTCAATTATCCCATGTTCCTATAGGTAGCGATCGGGGTAGTTTGAGGCTACAGTTTCGCACTAAGATTAGTCAACTATTTTACGGTAAACGACAAGCTTACAAAAGATTAGGAAGAGGAGATACACTAGAAAGTTGGGTTTCCCTTAAATTTTGCACCAGTTCCAACAACCGCCTAGTAATGAATTACTAGGCTAATAGCGAAAGTCATCCAAAGATGACTGAGAAAAGATTTCACTCTATTTCAATAAGATTCGCCATATAACCCCACTCTAAAAGAGTGAGGCTATTTTAGCGTTCGCCTAGCGTGTCCTTTAGGACAAGGTATTGTTGAACAGACACAAAATCATTGAAAGCGACGGAAAACTCTATTCCCTCGTGGGTAGAGAGGGATAGTCGCCCCGTCGCTTGGGGCATTGGGCATTGAGTAACTTCTTCCCCATTCCCCATGCCCAAAAACTCCATCCCCTTGTGGGTGGAGTTTTTTACTCAATTACTCTCAATTAAATATCGCCAATCGGTCAATATGTGAGTAATATTATCGACATAATACTTTCTAAGAGTATAAGAATTTATTGTTACTTATAAGGAGTTGTGTTAAATATGATTCCCAACCGCGTGTTTTCTAAGTACAGTAGAGTAGATATTCTCCTTGCAAGGCTGAAGTTTCTGAAATCAGCAAGGCTTTTATTTTTTCGCTTTTCAGTATTATCACTTACCGTAGGCATGGGAGCGGCAAGTATGGCGTTCCTGGGTACAAGCTTTGGTAGCGCGTCAGCGTTCGCGCAGCGTCTC
The DNA here is from genome assembly GCF_054880495.1 of Nostoc sp. NCBI lineage: Bacteria > Bacillati > Cyanobacteriota > Cyanophyceae > Nostocales > Nostocaceae > Nostoc > Nostoc sp. The sequence goes on along the minus strand of NZ_JBTYKD010000118.1, from coordinate 31,247 downwards.
GAAGAGAAGCTCGCCGTTGGCGTTCGCGTTAGCGTCTCTGAAAGAGAAGCCTCTCGTAGAGAAGGCATCGCTCAGATTCCATTGACACCAGATTCAGCACCTCTGGGTGAGAAAACAATTTCTCAAGTTAAGTCCCTGTTTGTCAACCCAAGTGTCGGAGATGACAAACAGGGCAATGGCAGCGAATCCGCTCCAGTGAAAACGATTACCCAAGCGTTGCGATTAGCTAACGCCAATACTGTAATTATCCTCTCTACGGGCACTTATAGCGCCGAGACAGGAGAGATATTCCCTTTAATGCTGAAACCGGGTATTTCAATTCAAGGCAACCCTAGCAATCAAGGTAAGGATATGATCATCCAGGGAGGTGGTGATTACCTGAGCCGGAGCTTTGCCGGTCAAAACGTCACAATTGTTGGAGCAAACCAAGCCCTGCTCACTGGGGTTACAGTGACGAACTCGAACCCCCGTGGTTACGGTTTATGGATTGAATCTTGCAATCTGGTAGTCACGGGAAATACATTCGCTGGTAGTACCCAAGATGGGATTTCCGTCAATGGTAATGCTGCACCCACCATTAGCAAGAATTACTTCGATCGCAATGGAGCCAATGGTATCACAATCGCCGGTAATTCCAGTCCCCAAGTGAAGGAAAATGTCTTTCATCAAACGGGTTTTGGAATCAATATTGCCCAAAATGCTGCTCCTGTAATCATCGGCAATCAAATTCAGAACAATAGAACCGGAATTGTGGTGCAAGCAAATGCTCGCCCGATTTTGCGGAATAATTCTATTCAAGATAATAAAGAAGATGGTTTAGTTGCGATCGCTCAAGCAATGCCAGATTTAGGTAGTGCATCCGAATCTGGGGGTAATGCATTTCAAAATAATGCTCGCTACGACATTAACGCCAGCGCTGCTAAACAGGTAATTTCTGCTGCTGGTAACAATCTTGTAAGTAGTCGGATCAGCGGCAAGGTAGATATCAACGGTACAACACCATTAGTAGCCCAAACTTCTCAAACCCCCCCTATCCCCAATAATGTTTTACGAGAAATACCACCAATTGGGGAAATCACCTTCTCGGCTCCCGAAATCTCTAAAACTACCAACGGGCAAACCAGCAACAGCATTTCACCAAATAATCGTGTGACTGGACAATTAAACAGTCAACTGCTGCCATTGTTGCCAGCAAGTATACCACTTTCCCTCCCCAGATCCAATCAACAGCAAGCTACCTCTAAAGTTGCCGGTTTTCCTACTCCTAGCAGCTTGTCAGGTAGACAAATATCAACTGACACTTCAAGAGTTGCAACTTCCAGTTCAGCAGAGCCACCTGATACGCCACAGTTGAATTATGTACGAATCGATCCCAATCCGATTCAGGTTACTCCGCCTGAGTATCCATCCAATTCAGTAGCACAGCCACAAGTCCCAAAGATGAGGGATCAAACACAGCAGTCATTACCAATATTAGAAGCTGCTGCCCCAAATGCTGAAGCACTTTTGCCAATTCCTAATGCCAATATCCCAAAAGTACCAGTACCTGCAAGTTCTACAGCTATGCTCAATGACGCAAACTCTGCGACACAGTTCGGTATACGTTATCGCGTGGTAGTTCCACTTGCAAGTGATAAAGATAAAGATTTAGTACGAATCCTTGCTCCTGGTGCGTTTCCCACAGTTTGGCAAGGTGAAAGAGTTATGCAAGCAGGAGTATTTAGCAATCAATATAACGCTAAAGAAATGCTAAAAAAACTCTCTAGCAATGGTTTAAGAGCGATTATGGAGCCGTTGAATTAATCTGCTATGAAGTGCTAAGTAGGAAGGCACAATTAAATATAAGATAAAACCTCACCCTCAATCCCTCTCCGTGAGTTCGGAGAGGGAAGCCGGAGGCAGAGTAAGGTTTTATATTTAATTTGACCCACTTACTTACACATAATTAAACTAATTTGTGCTACATAATCCTAAAAAAAGATAATTCCTTTGTACTCGTATTTTTATGACTGATGGGTATTGAGTCGATAGATTGAAGGCAGGGGCGTGAGGGATAGTTTTAAGTGCGGTGTATAGAGAAAATGTCAGGAAATGGGAGTTTCCCGACATCACAGGCATCACCGTGCCAAAAAAGGTTTTTTGTACGCTAAGAAAATTTCAAGTGCCTGAAACGACGATTTTTCGTTCAAACTTGATCAAAACTAGCAGCATAACCATAGTTCTTTCACCAAAAAGCACTTCTTGAAAGGCTTACTCCATCTTAGATTAAACTAAGCGAGACTCTCACAAGTCCCGCTCGTCTTCAAAACCGGACGTGACACTTTCGCATCATCCGGCTCCTCAATGGCTTGGCTCTTGTTATGAGTACCTCTAACCACCTTGGGGCTGGGCTTGACGCTATTACAGTCAGATTCACCGTTTTTGTTTATTACGGCTTTAGAAGTTTAAAGGGTGGTAGCATAGCATATTTATGCTCTCAGTCTTCAGGTTTCCATTAATTCAACTTCCGAAGAAGTTTAAAGAACAAACCTTAATCCGACTTGATAAGGACTTACGCAGTTTCCATTAATTCAACTTCCGAAGAAGTTTAAAGTGTTTAGTGCTTTATTTTATTTTTAAACAAAATAGGTTTCCATTAATTCAACTTCCGAAGAAGTTTAAAGGTATTAATAGTCCTTTGAATAAATCTTCATTTGATTGTTTCCATTAATTCAACTTCCGAAGAAGTTTAAAGCCCAACCCGGCAGCAATGCCGTGGGAAATGTTGTACCGTTTCCATTAATTCAACTTCCGAAGAAGTTTAAAGGACAGTGGCGTGATGACGAAGGAAGCGTGTGACCTTCACGTTTCCATTAATTCAACTTCCGAAGAAGTTTAAAGAGGAAAAATACTCCTGTCACTAAAGGTATGGAGGCTACAAGTTTCCATTAATTCAACTTCCGAAGAAGTTTAAAGTCGATTGAGTAGATTCCCCAAGGAGGATCCTCCAAAAGTTTCCATTAATTCAACTTCCGAAGAAGTTTAAAGCTCTGGCATTAAACAGAAACTATATTTCCCATCTATCGTTTCCATTAATTCAACTTCCGAAGAAGTTTAAAGTTGGCGGTGGTTTGGTATTGGTGGGCTTTCTGGTTTCAAGTTTCCATTAATTCAACTTCCGAAGAAGTTTAAAGTGGTACTGGTGGAACAGGTACAGGCGGTTCAGCAGTTTCCATTAATTCAACTTCCGAAGAAGTTTAAAGGGGTGGCAGTGTTAAAGTTGGTCCGGTTAATAACAACAGTTTCCATTAATTCAACTTCCGAAGAAGTTTAAAGCTGCGAACCAACTAAACGGTAACAACCCAAGTTCCAGTTTCCATTAATTCAACTTCCGAAGAAGTTTAAAGTCTTTCTATTTTTACCCAGTTCCATGGGGAAGAGGTTATATAGTTTCCATTAATTCAACTTCCGAAGAAGTTTAAAGGGCTGGCTTTTGAAAGCCTTACCCAGAGGTCATCCTACAGCAGATTTTCGGGGCTTGTCAAATTTATCCAAAATAAATACCCTCAATTGAGAATTAACCTGATAGAAAAAGCCTGAAACCCTTAATTGATAAGCTTGCCGGGGCTGCCAACGAAAGAATAGGGGTTTGGGGCTTTGGACTTCAGCCCCGAAACAATATCTGGAGTGGAACTATGTCACCAACGGATCTGTATTTCCCTGGCAAATCCAAGCCCCCCAGTAAAAAGGATGTTCTAACGGTGTGTCTTGTTCTTGACAGTTAATCTCGGTATCTGCGGATAATTTCTTTAGTTCTAACAATTCTTTTAATACTTCTAATCCCAAAGCAGAGTCTCGTAATTCTTTGACAGTAATTTTACGTATATAATCTTGAGCAGATTGTAACGCCTCTACACGACCCATACCACAAAGCAAGTTATCAAAGAAACGCTCCATTAGTAAAGCAGTGGCTGGATCGGGAACTTGCCATAGGCTCATAACTAGGGTTTTTGCACCAGCAACTGTAAAAGCTCGACGCAATCCAAATACACCTTCGCCAATTTTAATATCTCCTCTGGCGGTGTCACAGGCAGACAGCACAGTAATTTCGTTTGCCCATAGGTCTAAAGCTGCAATATCTTGAGCAAATACAACCCCTTTACCCGCTTTGGGAGGCAAACTTCCGCCAGTCAGCCCAGTATTAGCACCTGCGAGAGCTAATGCAGAGCGCGTCATGGGGTTAGTTAGTTTGAGTTTTGGGATTTCAGTTTTGGGGTCGATCAGATTTGGAATTGGTGGTGTTGGGGATGAATCAGGTAAGAACAAACCATGAGTGGCGATGAGCATGACGTGGGGACACTTACTATTAGTTAGATGGGTTTCTAGTGCTTCTGCTCCCAGATATAAACGTGCATTTAACAGCTTTTGAGCAACAATTTCACCCAAGAATCCAGTACTCTGAGTACGAGATAGACGATCGCAACCAAATATTGCCAGTAACTCATTTGTTTGTCCGTGCGCCTGCTCACTTGCTAAATCAAAATCAGGATCGGCTATGATCAAAGGTACATCCGCAGTCCGTCCAGTCTTAATCCCAGAGCGCAGAATATCCCGCCCAACACCTAAATATGAAATAGTATATTCATCCATGAGCAGGTGTTTACCTGTTTCATCAAGGGGTAATATCTGAAATGGCAGTAAGTTCAAATTGCCGTCTGGTGCAAGTATTAGATGTTTGTAGCCTCCGAGTACCTCACGGAAATTACCAAACAGCAGTTGATACAGTTGAATTGCTGTGGTTAGGTCGTATTCTTTAGTCGGTAATTTAGGTATAGATGCCCAGCCTAGTGTTTTTTTGCTAGAGTCAGATAATTGCAGACGTAACACTGAAATTAACTCATCAATAACTTCAGCTTCTCCTAAATCGAACATTTGTACTGCATCTGGTAATCCCGCTTTTAAGACAAATGCTAGATAACGCGCCCGATACCATTGTGTTTCACCTTTAGCTGGAACTGCTTGAAAATTGAAAAAATCGAAGCGAACAAATTCGACTAAAACCGAATCAATTGGTAATGCCTCAGCCACAGCAAAACGGTCAGGAAGTTGTTCAGATAGTTGAATTTCCGGTACTTGAGTAGCTAGTTGTTTTTGTAAGTCGTTGGATTCTGCCTCTAGTTGTGCTAGTTTTTTTTGAAAATCTGCAAAGTCTTGTCTTTGAGCCGCAGAAACAGTTAGATTGAGTAACTGTGCATTTAACTTACTGAGTTCACTAAACTTTTCTTTGAGATGTGGATAGCGATTGCTATAAAGGGCTTCATTTTGAGCAGCTAAAGATGTTGCTGTTAAAGCTTTGCGTTTGAGGACAAAATCTAAGGCTACCTGCAAAGCACTTTCGGAATCAGAGAGATGCTTATAGACTAAAGAAAGGAATAAATTGAAATTACCTCTAAGTTTTTCAATAAAAGCGAGGCGATCGCTTTCGGAACTGAAAGCAAATATACTATTAATCATTAAGTCATTGATACAGCTTGCCTGTATGCGATATGACAAAGCATCACTATAGCGTTCCATAGCAGCTAATACAGTTGCTAGATTATTTAAACTGAGGGCAGTATCAGGATGCTTATCCCCCAATAAGTGTTTTCTCATAGATAAAGCTTCTAGATACTTCTGTTCAGCTTCTTCATAGCGCCCAAGGGATAAGTATATTAATGCTAAATTGTTAAGACTGTTGGGAATATCAGGATGTTCTTTGCCAAACAAAGATGTCCTAATTTTTAATACTGACAAGTGCAGTTTTTCAGCTTCAATGTAGCGTTGCTGACTACCATAGATAGTAGCTAAATTATTCATACTAGTCGCTACTTGAGGGTGTTCATCACCAAATAAACTTTTAACAATCGCCAAAGCTTCTAATAAGAAAGATTCGGCTTGTGAGTATTTAAATTGAGCATCATATAGTACAGCCAAGTTATTTAACATAGCCGCAACTAGATAATGTTTTGCTCCTAGCAGTTCTTTAATCATTGCTAAAGCTGTTAGATGCGTTTGTTCAGCTTCTGAATATCGCCCTTGCAGCCGATAAACTACTGCGATATCGTTTAAGCTAGTTGCAACATCAGGATGATTTTCTCCCAAGATATTTTTTCTAATAGAATAGGCTTCCAGGTAAATTTGTTCAGCTTTTGAGTATTGCCCTTGCATTTGATAGAGCAATGCTAAGTCATCTGAACTATTTGCTACACTAAGATGCTCTTTTCCAAGTAAGCGTTCGAGCATTGGTAAGGCTTGTAAATATATTTTTTCTGCCTTTAAATAGCGCCCTTGAAATGCATAATTCCTTGCGAGATTAATTAAACCATGTGCAATATCTGGATGTTCTGAAGTAAACAGGAGATTTCTGATTTCATCAGCTTGTAAATATATATGTTCTGCTGCTAAATAACGCCCTTGTAAGAAATAAATTTCTGCCAAATTACTCAAGCTATTTGCAACATCAGGATGCTCATCACCAAGCAAACATTTTCTCATAGCTAAGGCTGATAAATGCATTTGTTCAGCTTCTAAGTATCGTCCTTGCTCCTTATGATTGGCAGCAATATTATTTAAGGCAGATGCCACTAGAGGATGTTCATCTCCTAGTAATCTTTTCCAACTTGCTAAAACTTCTAAATAGTTTTGTTCAGCTTCTAAGTAACGCCCTTGTGAATCATAAAGTGCTGCTAAATTGTTTAAACTAACAGTAACATCAGGATGCATCTCTCCAAATAGGCTTTTGATCATCTCCAAAGCTGATAAATGCTTATTTTCTGCATCTAAGTAACGTCCCTGAGTCGCGTATAGTGCAGCTAGATTATTAAATGTACGCCAGATATCATAGTGTTCATCTCCAAAAGCAAACTTTTGGATTTCTAAAACTTGTGAATATATATTTTCTGCATCTGAATAACGTCCTTGTTCTCGATAAACTTCGGCAAGATTGTTTAAAACAATTGCGACTTGGGGATGTTCATCTCCAAGCAACCGTTGCCAAATCTTAAAAACCGTTAAAAAACCTTGTTCAGCTTGCGAATATTTTCCTAAAGAAAAATGAAAAACGGCTAAATTATTTAAAGATTCTGCTACATTAATGTGTTCTTCTCCAAACAAATTTTTTCTGATATTTAGGGCTTGTTGATAGAGAATTTCTGTGTCTGTATAACGACCATGTAGGCGATATAACTCTGCCAGATTATTCAGACTATCGGTGAAAACTGAATGTTCAGTTATTTGCAGTTCTTGTCCACAAATTACAGCCTGTTGTGCCAAATCTAAAGCCACATCTAATTTTCCTTGTTCAACTAAGTGAACAACTTGAGCATTAAGAGCATTAAGATTGTTGATGTCCTCGATACTGCTAGTCACGTCCTTTGCTCCGAATTAAAAATTAATGATCCCCATAAATAAATTTACTTGCTCTGTATCATGAGTCGTTTTCGGTCATTTAAGTAAAAAGTGTTAGTGGGAATATAATTTGCTTTCAAATCAAGAGATATGGAATCTATATCTAGTAGATGATAGTGGAAATAAATACACTATCGGAAATAACGAAAAAGCTGATAAGTAAGTGGGTCAAATTAAATATAAAACCTTACTCTGCCTCCGGCTTCCCTCTCCGAACTCACGGAGAGGGATTGAGGGTGAGGTTTTATCTTATATTTAATTGTGCCTTCCTACTTACTGTGATTTTTTAATATTAACTTTTAACTAAATATTCTGTATAAAAAATTTCGCTATCTTTAGTTGTACTGAGATAAGCTAGTAATTCTCTAATCCGAGTTTCTTCGAGTTGTAAAGGGTTGTCACTGCCTTGAGGTAGCCAATTTAAATTAGGCATATCCTTAGTAATTATTGCTAAAATTTGTTCTTGACCAGGATTTCCTTCTATATAAAAAGATTTCATCACCGAATCTTCCTGAGGTAAACTGGTTTTACCTGTAGTTAAGTGCGATTGGGGAGCAAAGCACGAAGGACAAAAACACCAAAGTTGTTCGGAAGTATTTTTTTGGATAAGTAATAAATAACCGGAACTTTCTAAATTGATTTCAAAGCGAATGTGACTGCCGATAGATACAGACTTTTCATATATATTAGTAGTCTGCCAACGCCAACCTAAAGTTTCTTCTTTGACTAAGACTAAACCCATTTTTTCAGTAGGAGAACCTAATAATTGCAGTTGATGCCAAAGTCCTGCAAGTGCTGTTAAAGGTGGTTCTTGGGTTTCTGCTTCGGTGATATTTGGGTTAGATGATATGGCTATATCTTGCCAATCTAACTCAAGCATAGTGCAAATTTCGGTGAAGATACCATAACTAATAGGTACACCGTTAAAAAATTTACTGATAGTTGCCCAAGATGCAACCTGGACATCATCAGCCAAGGCTTGTTGAGTCCAGTTTTTACGGATTAGGGCATACTTAGCTTTTTCAATACCTTTAATTGATGCTACTAATGTCCGTTTTGGCATAAGAAAGTTAAAAGATATTTTTGTAAATTATATACAAAGTTATATATTCTGGCAAAAACTTATATAGGTACTTATATAGCTGTTAGTAACAATCAAGTTAAAGGCAAAAGTTAACAGTCACAACACTTTTTACTTAATCATGTTTACCATCGAACAACTTTTTTTCGCTTGGAGTCAAGTCCGTGCGGGAAGTCGCAGTGCTGGCGTGGATGGAATTAGTGTTGACTTGTTTGCAGCGTCAGTTGATGAACAGTTACCTATTCTGCTGCGTCAGTTACAACAAGAATCTTATCATCCTAGCCCAGCTAAAGGATTTTATTTAACTAAAAAAAGTGGAGGTAAGCGCTTAGTAGGTATTCCAATTGTCAGAGATAGAATCGTTCAACGCCTGCTTTTAGAGGAATTGTACTTTCCTTTAGAAGAAACGTTTCTTGATTGTAGTTATGCCTACCGTCCAGGGCGAAATATTCAACAAGCAGTGCAGCAATTATTCTCTTATTACCAGTATCGTACTACTTGGATTATCAAAGCTGATATTGCACAGTTTTTTGATAATTTGTCTTGGGCATTACTGTTAACTCAGTTAGAAGCTTTGCATTTAGAAAGCCAAGTTATGCAGTTGCTTGAACAACAACTAAAAGCTGGAATGAGCATTGCTGGTAAATATATCAATTCTGGCAAAGGTGTATTGCAAGGTGGGATACTTTCTGGAGCATTAGCTAATTTATACCTGACTGCTTTTGACAGAAAATGTCTCAGTAATAATATTAATTTAGTCAGGTATGGAGATGATTTTGCGGTTGCTTGTAACAGTTGGTCAGAAGCTAACCGTATTCTCGACAAAATTACAACTTGGTTAGGAGAACTCTATCTCACCTTGCAACCTGAAAAAACACAGATTTTTGCACCCCACGAAGAACTGAAATTTTTGGGCTACCGCTTTGCTAATGGGAAAGTGTATGCACCACCGCCTCCAGAACCCAAGCTGGAGGGGGAATGGTTCGTTAATGCTTCGGGTACACCTTATTTTCGCCCCAAGGAACGACCATTTAAATTTGTTTCTCGTCCACCAAAAGCTTGTGATATCAGCAAGCCAGTAAGTTTCCCTCGCGCTCCCATATCTCATCTTTGGCAGGAATCTATGACGACATTATATATTACAGATCAAGGTGCTTATTTGAGTGCAAAAAATCAACAGTTTCAGGTTTTTTATCAACGGGAATTAAGAATTAAAATCCCGATTGTGCGAGTAACGAATATTGTATTGTTTGGCTGTTGCAATGTTTCTCATGGTGCAGTGAGTGTAGCATTACACCGACGGATACCGATAATGTATTTGTCGCAGAAAGGTAGATATTTTGGGAGGTTACAAACGGAAGGACAAGCCAAAGTTGAATATTTAGCGCGTCAGGTAGAGTGTTCGCAGAATCCTGAGTTTACTAAGAAGCAAGCATCAGCTATAGTGCAAGCCAAATTGCATAATTCTCGAATTATGTTGATGCGATTAAACCGTCGCGTGAAGTCTGATAAGGCTACTCAGGCGATCGCTCAACTAGAATTATTTATGGACAAATTACCATTCGCTGAAGATGTCAATATGTTACGTGGTTATGAAGGAATAGCTGCAACAACATATTTTCAAGCTTTAGGTTCATTGGTGACAGGGAAATTTGCCTTTGAGAAGCGCACTAAACGGCCTCCGACTGACCCAATTAATAGTATGCTGAGTTTAGGGTATACATTATTAAGTCAAAATGTTCATTCACTAATCCAGGCAGTAGGTTTACATACCCACTTTGGCAACTTACACGTACCCCGTGACAATCATCCAGCCTTAGTATCTGATTTGGTAGAAGAGTTTCGTGCTTTGGTTGTTGATTCTCTGGTAGTATATCTGGCAAATCGAAACCTGTTTACAATTGACGATTTTACCTCACCAGACGAACGCAATGGTGTGTATTTTCAACCCCACGCACTCAAAAAGTTTCTCAAACATTGGGAGGAAAGGCTACAAATGGAAGTGACGCATCCCCATACAGATCATAAATTGCCTTACCGCCGTTGTATTGAGTTACAGGTACGTGAATATATTGCTTGTTTAATGGGTGAGGTTGAGGTTTATCGTCCGATGATATGGGATAAGTAAAACTTAACTGTTTGCTCGTTTCGGGGGTGAAGTCCAAAGCCCCAAACCCTGATTATTTCGTTGGCAGCCCCGGCAAGCTTATCAATTAAGGGTTTCAGGCTTTTTCTATCAGGGTTAATTCTCAATTGAGGGTATTGATTTTGGATAAATTTGACAAGCCCCGAAAATCTGTTGTAGGATGACCTCTGGGTAAGGCTTTCAGAAGTCAGCCCTTTAAACTTCTTCGGAAGTTGAATTAATGGAAACTGTCTAGAAAGTTAGCAGCGCCTCTAAAAGAATTAACGCTTTAAACTTCTTCGGAAGTTGAATTAATGGAAACGTTGACTCAGTTAATTGGATAACTTCTCCATTAGGGCTTTAAACTTCTTCGGAAGTTGAATTAATGGAAACGTGGTACCCAAAGCGTATGAAGGAGAGAATTCTGCTCTACTTTAAACTTCTTCGGAAGTTGAATTAATGGAAACTTTTTAAAGCTAGTGCGTGCTGCGTTTAGAGCAAGCTTTAAACTTCTTCGGAAGTTGAATTAATGGAAACTCAGGGCTTGGAGTAATCATGAATGAGTTTCCTAAAGTCTTTAAACTTCTTCGGAAGTTGAATTAATGGAAACCTTCAGAGAGACCACCAGGAGCATTGGGATAATCACTTTAAACTTCTTCGGAAGTTGAATTAATGGAAACATTATAAACTAGGTCGGAAACCGGCCGGTAAAATAGACTTTAAACTTCTTCGGAAGTTGAATTAATGGAAACCTTTCGTGTTTAACTAGGCAATCATCACGTCTTTCGAGTTCTTTAAACTTCTTCGGAAGTTGAATTAATGGAAACGCTTTTAACGGGGAGATATCGGGAGTTACTGCCAGTGCTTTAAACTTCTTCGGAAGTTGAATTAATGGAAACTCCCCAAATCAAAGCTAGGTGCTTTTCTTCAAGAAGATTGGCTTTAAACTTCTTCGGAAGTTGAATTAATGGAAACTAATAAGTGGAGTTTTTCTAAGAGCACTATCTTCCTCTTTAAACTTCTTCGGAAGTTGAATTAATGGAAACCCGAGTTTGACACCCTCGGAATTTGTCTGCCCGTTGGAGGTCTTTAAACTTCTTCGGAAAATGAATTAGTTATAAATTACAGACCCCCGACTCCTCAAATAAATCGGGGGTCTTTTTTAGCAGAAATTATTTAGTAGGGCTATATTCCCAGCTTTTTAATTGCCTAGCTTATATACAAACTTATATCCAAACGCCCTTTGTTATATATCAGGTTATATATCTATCTGGGAATATGTAATTAAGTAAGAAGTGCAACGAACAAAAAAAGAACAGCCTCTTCTGTTTGAACTTTTTACCTTTAACCTTTTACTGAATTCCAACTATGTCCACAATTTATATCACCGAACAGGATACAACCTTCCAAGTGCAACACCATTATTTAAAGGTGTTCCATCAACAAAAACAATGTATTAGCCTTCGGATTAGTAACGTCAGCCAAATTATTCTGTTTGGTAACATCAAATTGCCAAAAGAAGTACTTCAGGTTGTAGTAGCTCATCAAATCCCAGTGCTTTATTTAACTGCAAATGGCGAATTCATCGGGAGATTAGAAAACACAGCACAACGCCAATATAAATATCTAACTTCTCAACGCCAACGCGCACGTAATGCAGAATTTAATCATGCTACTGCGGAAAGTATCATCTGGGCAAAATTGCACAATCAACATACCTTTGTGCAAAGTTGGACTCGTCATTACGCCGACTATACAACCCAGCGTGCATTAAATTACCTAACGTTGTTGATGGATAACTTACCACTAGCAACATCTCCTAATGAACTGCGCGAATATAGTTCAGAAGCAGATAAGGTTTACTACAGTGCTGTTACTTCGCTACTCAACTTTCACAACTCGTCTTCGCAGTTCAATCAAAAGCGCATTAGTGGTTTTTTGAACCTGGGATATCAACTTCTGCATCAATATATATACACCCTACTGGATACCACAGGACTTCATCCAGATTACGCAATTTTACACCGCGATTTAGATCATGAGTTCCCCTTAGCATGGGATTTTACCGCCGAATTTCGTACCGCCATTGTTGATGACCTAGTATTAAATTTCGCCAGAAAATTTCCCCATACTAACGGAAACGGGAATGGAAATGGTAAAAGTCATCCACGAAGCATCCTCCAACATTTTCTTCAGCATTGGGAAGGAAAGTTACGTACCTTTATACTGCATCCTTACGCAGGAGAAATTAGCTACCGCCAGTGTATGGATTTACAAGTACGAGAATATCTTGCGTGTTTGCTGGGTAATGTGGACTATTACCGTCCCCTAGCGTTAAAGTTTCATCCGGCACATTTAAACTTGACCAATGCCAGTGAGAATAAGCAAGTAGCGTTAACCTTGGTGAAGTAATCATGTTTTACCTGGTTTGCTACGACATAGTTAGTGATACCCGCCGCAACAAAGTGGCTAAACTCCTAGAGGCCTACGGTTTGCGGGTGCAAAAGTCGGTTTTTGAATGTGTATTAGATGAAAACCAGTACACAACTCTATCTAAATATCTTGTTCGACTGGTAAACAAACGCGAAGACCAAGTGCGATTCTATCCGATGTCTGCACATACTCGTTGCAAAATCGCAGTTTTGGGTACGCAACCGCAGTTGGTAATTGACGACGCGGCCTATATTGTTTAATTCGGAATTTTCACCAAGATTTCACCCTACTAAAAAGACCAATATGAACGCTCCACGCGCTCCACCGACAAGAGTAAAAACATCTCCACGCTTTCGGTCAAGTTTGGATATTCGGAAACTATTGAATGCAGATTCTAGCTATCAAATTCCGTTTAGTTTTTACTTCCAAAGTTCAAAAAAAACTTGATACCTTACCCTCTTCAGACCGCAAGCAATACAACAAGGCTTTTGAATGTTTCGCTCAATATGGCCCGACTTATCGGAGTTTGAGAACGCATCGATATCGCTGCAAAGATAGTGATATTTGGAGTTCTTCTGCATCGATGGCGAAACGATTTTACTGGCGTTACATCGAGAAAATAAGTATTGAAGTAACACACATAGATTCACATTAATGAAGTAAAAAGTCAAAGCATTTTCATGGGAAGGCTTTTGGCTTTCTACCTTCTCTTCTTTTACCTTTTCACTCTTGACTTATTTATATGCCCAACCCTCGTCCATTACAAATGCGAGAATTACGGCTAATTTCAATGTACAGCAATTGGGAGTTGGGCATGACACCACAGGAATTTTATTTCAAATGGGCAGTTAGTTATGAGCAAATAGCTCTAATCTGCTCTCGTTCTGATTCCACTGTTAGGGGCTGGTTTAGAAATGGGCGTAACCGACGCTATCCCACCCACAACGATTTGCGCCATCTGGCTTTGATGAATTTTCTCTTAGAACATTTTGAGGAGATTCCTGAACATCTTGTACAACATTTATGTTTGAATAATTCGGATGAATACACTATCTAATGAATTTGTCAATATCAACTCGAACTGTCTTGACTAAGACCTCCTGAATTAAGGTATTAACTAGCAACTTCAAAGCGCATTACAACAAATCAAAAGTCAAAATACTTTTTATTTTGCCTTGTAACTTTTACCCTTTAACTTGGAGCGTAGCTACTAAGTAAGTGGGTCAAATTAAATATAAAACCTTACTCTGCCTCTGGCTTCGCTCTCCGAACTCACGGAGAGGGATTGAGGGTGAGGTTTTATCTTATATTTAATTGTGCCTTCCTACTTATAACCTATTTTAAGCAATTGCATCCGTGGTGTGTGACTCGCTGCTTCCCCAAGCAAGAGCCTTTGGATGTAGCGCGATTTCGCCGTCACAACAATGCAGTTGCTTATTTACAAGTGCTGCAAGGCTCAGTCAAAGATATCCGTATTTGCGATACATTTTGACGCACAAGTGGTAAAAAAAAACTGAAAGATGATGCCTGGAGTTGACTGACTTCATTTGAAGTCGAATTAATGGAAACACCTGCGTTTAGTTCAAGTAAAAGGTAAAAAGTCAAAAGACAACCTCCGTAAATTTAGGGGGTTTAAATCAGTGAACAGTTATCAGTTATGAGGCGCATGATGAGGAATTTATATCTGTAACTAACGCCTGCAAACAATTCGTGGGGGACTTCAACCCAAGGGATGAAACTGATAACTGTTTATTTTCTTTTGTATAAATAAATTCACTGACTCTCAGTCGAATTTTATTCTTCTTTCTTTTGCCTTATTTGCTAAACTATCAACATGTAGAAAATTTTAGCGAGGGTTGATAATTCTTGTCAGCAACAAACTCATAACAAACTACATCACCAATAACACGCGATCGCTGTCCTAAAAATAAACAAAAACCAACAGGTGCAAATAAAATTAGATGTATATAAGTTGCACCATATTGTTGACGATACTGACGAATTAGTGCTTTCGCGTTAATAGCTAGTGCTACAGCATCCGCATTGGAAGTTATTGCTTTTTCTCCAACCCCCAACTCCGGTTCTGCGTAGACTATCGAACTATATTTTATTGATGAATTATTATACAGATGTTCTACGTCTGTCGAAGCATCACCAGTAATAGCTAAAGCGAATAAAAGATGCTCTCCCACTTCACCTTTTTGCTTGATGACTTTAAACTTAGCATCAGAAGCGGTGACATCAGAACGCCACAGTTCGTCTTTTCCTAACGTTCTTTGCTCAACCTGTAGAGTATATCCCTCAGTATCTTGGAATGTATGACCAATCGCAAATGCTGCACTCAAAGGTAATCGACCCCTGATGTCAACAGTCAACGCACTTTTTCCCTGAGTTAAATAGTTACGTGCTTTTTCTAGACTAGGAAGTAATATATTATCCCAAGTTTCTTGGTCGGCAATTCGACGAGGTTTAGCCTTCATGTCAAAATGCTGTGTCCAGTCAAGTTCCAGGGTTGGTGTATTGCCATAACTTTGCTTTAACCAAGCATGTATCCACAGACTTGCAGGATCTGCTTTCTTTTTTAAAACTGGGGTATCTGCTTCCTGAATTCCAGCCAAGCGGATGCTGCTACATCCAAGCTTGTAAGCAAACTCATAATCCTTTGCTGCACCAACTGCGTCGTAGAAACCAACAGCAAATTCTATTGCAGCTTGATCGCCAATTGGTTGATTCATGCCAATGACATAATCAATGTGCTGCTTAATTACTTCGGCTTGTATCTCTGCATAACAAGCGTTGAGTACTACGCATTTTACATGATCTGCAAACAATTCAAACAATCTTGCTAATGCTTCTCCGTTGACTAACTGAACTTGACCGATTTCGTTTTCCAGGACAAGTCCCTCTTCCCCAAGTCCATGACCAGAAAAATGGACGATTTCGGGAGTTTCTTCTAGAATAGCCCGTTGTAGCTCCCTGGGGGTGACAGCCCAGCGCTGGATTAATTCAAAGCGATCGCGTTTTTGAGCGCGTCGTAATGCTTGGTCGATTTCGCGCACTTCTTCGTCTAGACGTAACTTGCTCGTTAGCTTGGGGTTGGCGGAGAGGATGAGAATACGTTTTTTCTGATTTTTGCGAGGCATTGTTATTTCTTTGGATCTTGAATGGGGAAGATTTGAGCGTAGCAATCAAAATTATTTTGAGAATTTGTAATTGAGCGTTTTATAGTATTTAAATATTCCTTACGAGGGTCTTGATTTGCACCGAATACTGTAACAACTTGATATTTCTGTAAATTAGCAATCCAGATAGGAGAAGCTATTACATCTCGGTCTATGTCATCACCGTTTCTTATGGATTCTTTTTTAATTCCACCGCACAAACTTTTTGCGGTTGTATAATTATTAGATTCTAAATTATGGAATTGTTTATGTAAAACTTCTAAAGGGTAAGGCTTATTTATGGAGTTTATATCTCTAGAAGCCTTACGAATTACTAAAATCTCACAATTAATATCCACCGCTTCCAGCCAAGTATGTGCAGTTGCTGCAACAACGTCTTGTCGTGGTTGACGATAATCAATCCTTCTTTGTAAGAATACACCTAAGGCAGAATAAAATTTTTCTAACTGTTGTTGAAAGAATACCTGAAACTCTTTAGGTGTTGGAGGTAATTTCCAATTATTTTGTAAAATATCAGGTTTTATTTCTTGAGGTTTTGGTATTAAATCTACTCCTCGATGTGTAGGATTTCCTTGGCGTTGGTAGTAAGGTCGTCTTGCACCTTGTCCGATTCCACCTAAATGAAACATGATCCAAGTTAAACTATTCAACAGCTTGGAAAGTGAACTTTTAAGTCTATCCTCTATGAAAAGAGACTGACGCAAAATTAGAATGCCATCTTGATGGTGATCCTTTGGATAGTTATTACTATTAATAACTTCTATTTGGAATAAACCATTTTTGGCTTTTGGTTCAATTCCACCAAATATAAGTGTCTCTAACTCACGTACTTGCTTTTTTGGTAAAACACCCAAAGCAAATGCTCTAAACCAGTAGCGCAACATAGAACGAAATGCTATTGGACGGACTTCTGCTACTGCTTGAGGTTTTGCTTCCCAGTTGTTTTCTTTCAAATTCCAATTCCAATTAATTCGTTGATACCCATGAATTAATTGTCCTTGTAGCTCAAATGGAACTCGTAGAATGATCGTACTTTTTTTTGGACGCTTTTCTGGTGGAAGAGAATTTAAATCTTTTCTTCCCAGTTTTAATTCTCCATAACCACTATTGATGCGCGAACCAATCCCTTGAAGTAATCCTTTAAGTAACCATTGTTTTACTTTTTGTAGTGTATCATCATCACAATCTACTCCTTTACGCAAGCCAATCACAAAATTTGGTTTTAATAAAGATAAAAATACATTTGGATTAGGCTTATACTGTGGTTGATTATTTTTATCCCATGTCCAAATAGCATTCGCCATATCTGGTTTTAGTCCTCCCCGATTATCTTCACCAGGAAGTGGGTAAGCATCCAAAAAGGTGACTATCCCCATGCTAGTTTCAGGATTGATATCGCCGAATATTCTTCTAATTTCTTTTGCACATATCCCTTCGCGTTTTGCTACTGCTCTTGCAACACCTTTGAATGTACTGCTAGGAATATAAGGCATACCTAAACTATCAAATGCTGGTAATAGCATTGACTCTGGTGCTGTACTTCCACCTACTCTAATTCGCCAAGGACATTCGACTACAAACCAGTCATGAGCTAATTTTTTTGTCCTGGCAATGAGTTTTTCTAAGTTGACAGAATAATCTCCCTTGTCGATACGTTGTAGCAGTTCCAACATTTTGGCACTATCGAGCGCATTCTGCGATTTATTTGGAGATTGTAACCGCATCCAACGCAAATACTCAATAAAACTTGCATCGCTAGAGGGATTAGGTTCGCCAATTGAATCCAGCCAAGGTGAAGGAGGATTATTGTTACCATGTACCATTAATTATTTCCTCCAATTCATGATTCAGGATTATTAGTTCTATTGGTTGGTTTTTCTTTAGGGTAAAGAGCTTCGGCCCAAAATGCAAATTCACGGGCAACTTGTAATGCAATTCCAGTTAATCCCAGATATGCTGACGAGCCTAGTTGTTGTTGATTACTTAAATTTTGTAAAGCATTTCTACCAACAATAAAATCAGGATTATCTGGATAAACTAATTCGCCTAATGTCTCGAAAAAACACTTGATGACATTTTGCTTATTCAGCTTATTTTCTAAGGCATATTCTTCGGCTTTTAATCGCAACAATCCCCAAGTTGCAGCATAGGTATAAAGCTCTACAATTTGAGTCTTCTGCTCTTTCTGTGCATCTTTATCGCCATGGACTGTTTGTTTAAGCTGACTAAGTTTTTCGTACACTTTAGCAGAAATACTTCGGGAATCATAAGTTAACATATAGCTGCTTCCTCTTGATTGTTTTGAGTATTAATCAATTTATCTTCAGAATAATCTGTCCAGATTTCTACAAATCCTCTACCTAAACTTTCTTGTCCACCAATTTGTTTGATGTTATCTTCTAACAAATTTTGAAATCCATTACACGCTGTTTTAACTTCCTCCGCTTTGAGAGTTGTAGTTGTTCCCCAAGGGAAAAACATTAAGGTTTCTGGAGGAATAGCTTCTTCATAGCGAAAAGCATCTGCTTCTTTTTTATCGTTTAAATTCACTCGCACCTGTCGCCATAAGCTTGACTCAATCAGTACTTTACAATCATGTTCAGATAAGACAAGTACTTGTGAGATATTTTTAGTTTCTTCGCTACCTTGAGGAATAAAATCAGCCCATTTATCCCAAGCTTTTAATTCATTAGATTTGAAAATAGTATCCCGTAAGTAGAGATTATCTGAATTTCCTCCACTAAAACTTCCAACTTCCGGTGGGGTTAAATTATGATTAGTTAAACGTATCCACCGACGGAGTAAAAAGGGAGAAGTTACCCAAACAACACCATGACTTAAGCTAGAGACAGGAAAATATAAAATTCCTCCATCTCCCACCCAGAGAGCGCCCTGAGTCAGGTTTTCTGCACTTCCAGATGTAATATCTTCAATTGTGTTACCCCAGAGAATTTTCTGGTTTTGCTTTGTATCAGCCCTCAATCTACCGCGAATTGTACTAGAAGGTAAGTATGGTAAATCTGTATGAGATTCTTTGGCAATACCAACTAAATTTCCTTCCTGACTTGTACCTCCTGTATGTAAAGGAGAAAGTAGATATAAATAAGCATTAAACATTTTCATTTAATTTATTCCCCACAAAAGTTTTCCATAATTCAACTGTTTAAAAGTTTCCAGCCACCTCTGGTTTCCTTTTGGTAAAAGTAGTTGAGTGTCAGGTGGTTTTCCATCAAAAATATACACCGTCCCTGGTGGAACGAATGCCCGTTGTGGCAATAAACCAAACTCGCGATCGCTCTGATTTCTAGTAATAGTTGATACTCCTCCCCAGAGTAATGCTTTATCAGTAACGCATCCTTGTAAGTTCTCATTCCAAGCACTGGGGTAAGAAGCGTAAAGTGCTTTACCTACATCCGCTAACCCAGGCGTGAGTAGATAAGCGTATTTATGGGAATCCATTGGAGTGGGATTTTCCCTCAACCACTGGAGTTGTTCGTGCAAAACTGGATTTGCTGGTATATTCAGGGAAGTCACAATTGCACGGTGTCCCTCTCCTCCCAGTCGCACGACACCATCGGGAATTTGTCCGCTAATAGCAGCGACAAACTGCCATCCCGGTTTTAACCGCACTGCAACTTCAGTAAAATATCCCTCGGAGTCTCGAACTTGTCGGGAGTCTTTCTCCATGTGTATGTGCGGTAATACTTGTACATCCCAAGGGTTTTTACAAAAATTTGACGGAGATTCGGGGTTTTTCCCATTGAGATAGTTACGCAATGCTTCAGCTTTGATCCAAGGATGTGGGTTTCCACAGAGATAGTATTTTTTATCTATTTGCGGTAACACCATTGGTTTCGGCTTTTTCTGATTATTTATTCCTTGATTATCAAAGCAAATATATTCCCAAGTTGGGTTGCGAGCGCACGGTTGCAAGCGAACGGTTTCATCCCAGTCATCCGCAGTTTTTTTAGAGAATATTTTCTGGGACTGTTCTCCCTTTTCACCAACCTCCCTTATCTTTAGACAGATCAAATCTTTAGGAGTAGGAAGCCAGAGCGTATTTTGCTCATCAACTAAAAACACCCCTAAAAAGTTGATGTCGCGCCTGTCGCGTTCTGCTTGTTCAATACGCTGCGATAATAATGACCTCAAAGCTTGGAAAACTGTAATTGGCATTGGTGGAAATGAACCCTTGGCCCAAGAACCATCCCCCGGACTAAATGGTTTAGAATCCCGAAATAATAAAACATCTAAAGGATTAATCGTATACCAGTGCATGGGAA
This sequence comes from Nostoc sp., assembly GCF_054880495.1. Taxonomy (NCBI): domain Bacteria; kingdom Bacillati; phylum Cyanobacteriota; class Cyanophyceae; order Nostocales; family Nostocaceae; genus Nostoc; species Nostoc sp. The sequence goes on along the minus strand of NZ_JBTYKD010000118.1, from coordinate 10,718 downwards.
TTAAAAAGTAAAAAGCTAAAAGTGAGCCACTGCGGTGGACGGGAACGCCTGCATAAAGCAAGTAGCGAACCTGTAAGAGTAAAAAGAAAGATGAAATTAGCCTGGGTGCGGAATTTTAGTATCTTTTAATTTCCTCCATTTATGACGCTCTACCCGCTTATCGACCCAAAAAGCGGTAAATCTTAGTAATTTTCCTAAATCTTCAGGCTTAGTGCCTAAAGCATCAGAATTATCTTCATACTTATTCACCCAGTCTTCCCATGCATCCAACCATGCTGCAATTTTGGGAAACACATCTAATTGCTTATTGCTATCGCGTCGCATCATAATCACTTTTGCGGCTTGAGAAAATAATTTATTGGTCTTTGTCACGCAAGCACGTTGGGGTAATTCTTCCGCCAAGCGATACAATAATGGACTAAGATCATCCCCGTAATTTTCATACTCCTTCACCCAGTCCCACCATTTTTGCAATAATTCACCTTTCATCACTGCTTCCAACTGGTTTCCACCTCCGTAGATGACTCGGAAGCATATACCATCTTTACCAGGCATTTCTTTAGCTCGTTTTCCCTCAGCATCCCAGAGACTTTCTAAGACGGTAGGGAGGGGGACGCTTTTGTGGGCAATAACCACACCCATACTGATCGTTGCACCCGCTCCCATCGTAAAATGGGGGCGTTGGGGTAATCCTTTTACTTGTTTGGTGGGATGCCAGTAGCCTGTAGTTGAATTTGCAGATGTTCCATTGCGCGAAGTTTTAAATTCCTTACCTTGCTGGTTTCTCAAGACTTGGGATGCAAATGTCAATAGTTCTAAATCTCTAAACTCATCAAAACTTGCATTTGACAAAGAATTTAGAATTGCGATCGCATACTCAACTAAGCACTTGACTATATAGGGAAGCAAAAAAGCATTTTTATAAGGATCTTCTTCACCACACCATGCAGCACGCAGGGATAATATATATTCAGGCAAGTCTTCAAGGGGCAACACTGCCATAACATCATCACCACCGCTATAAATAACTCGACCACAGAATCGGTTTTCGGTTAGATAAGGTACTAGACGGTTGGAGAAATCAAGTAAAGCACGGTTGAGTCCGACGTGAGTAGCTGGCCCCATCCGCTTTTGGATATCGCGTAATTGCTCTAATTCTGGAATATTGTTCGCATCTGCAATAACTGAGTCAACAAAATATTTGTTATATGGATGTAATTTTTCTCCAGAAATATAGCTACCCATCCCATCTCCATCAGCGAGGACTATTACCCACCAATCTGCGGGACTACCATTTACAAAACCAGTAGCGTAATGTGCTTTATCAACTAAATCTCTGAGAGTCTTTAGTTCTTCTTTTTCCAATCCCATATCGTCTGCAAGCCACTTGCTTGAGAACATCACACCGTTGTAATTCCGTCCTTTGCGATTTTTTGGATTGATGGCTTTATCTGTTTTTGGTACATGGGAAGAACGAAATCGAGTCAGAAACTCAAAAAATCTCCGATACTCCCGTAGGTTATTATCGATTTCTTTGTTGAGATTATCCCAATATATACGAGTTAATTCGTAGTTATCGCAAACAAATCTTGCCGATGCGATAGAACTTAAATTTGGAAAACGTAAAAGTCGTTCGGAAATAATTTGATTTCGTTTAATAATTTTCACTTGGCTACTTTCAGCTTTTTTAAACAACTTAATTTGTTTAAAAATCCGATCTACATCAATCCCAAAACTTTCTGCGACACCTCCATAAATCCATGCCATTCGCTTAGTTACCTCTAACGCATTCAATCTTTCAGAACCATTAAATAAACCTGGATAAGTCTTCGACATAATTAACCAAAATAGACGCATTGAGCCTGCTGATACACCGCCTCCCTCTTGGAATTTTGCATAGTTAAATAAAGGATGTAATGCAGTAAATTGACCGGAAATAGTCGAACGTTCTCCAGGTGCAGATGGTATTTTCCAATCGCGGGTGTTCTTGACAGATTGTAATGCTAACCGTAAGCGTTGTTGCAAACTTCCCCACCACGTACCAATATTGAACGATTCATATAATAGTAATTCTGCTGATGCTGGTAATTCATTTGGCGGTTGAGCAATTTTATTTAAAGCTTGTATCCATTCTTGATTAAATAAATCACTAATCTTTGTAATACTTAAATCATTACCAGGTGTTCCAAGGGGAACCGCAGTCCAATAGGGTTCCCAACTATGTTCTAATTGTGCTTTCCAAAGACTTTTCCACTCCCAACAGCCGTGTTTATTTTCATCTTTTAGCTTGCGTATTTCCTGGCGATAAGGTTCTATAATATTGGCATCCTCAGATTTCAACAACTCAGGGAATGCCGCTTTTAAAAGTTCATCTTCTGTCGTATCTGGATGGTTGAGAAACTCTACAACCTGCTGTCTAATATGCTTTCTAATTTTCTCTCCTATATTTACCCACTCGTCAGTAATTTGTTGTGACAGTTTCTTCCCCCATTCATTCGCGGCTTCTTTCCCTGGAACTAAAACTGTAATCACGTTAGGAAAACCAGCAGTACTTAAGCTAGTTGATATTTTTTCGTTAAACCGACTTACCGGGTTTTTATCATTCCCAAAACGTGCAAAATCAGCAGCAAAACATGGATATTTTTGAAGTATCAATGCATCGAAAACTTCTTGACTCCAGAGGGATGGTACAATTAGAGTATCTGGACCCAATTCTGTTGCAACTTCCCAGCACAATTTGACGCTGAGATAGTGTAGCAGATAGGAACCAGCCCAAAAATCTAGAAATTTCCGCGAAGACTTAATAAACTCCTGAACCGGGGAAAAGGAAAATATCAATAAATAAGGTGTTTCAGGTTTTGATGAATCGACAGAATCGGGAAACATTGCACCAGATAACGCAGATACCGTACTTTGATAGCTATGCAACGGACAATCTGGAATCACCTTATATGCTGGATACAGCAAAGCATCCGGTTGCTGAGTTTGTAATACCTCTGGATAAAATCGCCAAAACCACCAAAACACCTTTTCAGCATCAGTTTCACGAGTAATCCAGCCAGGAATATCAGATATACTGTTGTTCGCATTTCCAGCATCGATTTGTTGCTCCTGTCCGCTAATTGGATGCTTTACAGTAATTTTTTGCTGTTGAATGTTATTCGCCAAGAGGTTTACACAGTCAGAGGAAGAAGCAATTTGTTCTGTAATATTGTCTGCTTGAGTGTTGCTCCCGTTTTGTCCCCACCATTGGTTTAGTTCATCTTCATGTAAATTCAGGCATGACAGGTTTTGTAAAATATTTTGCTGTTGATTTGGTACAATGGGCGATTGCAGTAATGCGTATAACTTACGATGATAAAGGCTCGTCTTCATTAAATTTATCTAGTCCCATAAAGATAAATAGTCCTGTTAATCAGGTTTATAATGCTTCGTGTTTTCATAAATAGTATTTTTAAGCACTCTGATTAAACATTGTTCAGAAAATTACAAAAAATACTCAATGTCTTATCTTACACTAATAAGCTAAGAATTATTACTAATGCAGACGAAAACATTACTTTAGAAACCTTATTATGTTGGTTTTGCAAAAATATTAGTTTTACTTATAAATTCATACTTAATTTATAAGCATTTGACAGGGTTAGACAAGAGCTAAAACCGAATGGCACTAAGATAACGCCAAATCCATTATTTATAAGGCTTTTGGGTGTGGGGTGTAGTAACGAGGAAGATTATGAATGTTCACACTTTGTTTCTAATTTTCTTGATTTTTTCCGAACTTGTAACCCTACCCCCAACACCCTGCCCTGTCGAGGTTTCACATGAGTCTTCGTGCCATTCAGCTAAAACCCTTATTATTTGGTAGACCTTTCTCAGATAGCTTGATGAGTCCTGGTAAAAAGTAAAAAAAGTTACCTAAACCTAAATTTCTACTTCATTCCATGCGCCACGTATGCGGAATCAACAACTACACCCATTAAGCTCACGGGAGTATTTGCAGAAGCATAATATTTCACAGATTTCGACAGTTCATCAATCGCATTTATCCTTTGCTTGCCAGGACGGATGTAGACAACCAGTATAGATTTAGAACTGACTTTACTGACAATTCTATTGAGCGCTTCTGCAACTCGCTCCTCTAGGAGTTGAGCATTTTCTACTTCCGATTTATTAAGTTTTTCGCTATCCTCCACTAAAGCATAATTTACAAAATCTAAAATCACAACATCTCCAGAAAGTTTCACTCGCTTAGAAGCATCTAATAAATGAGTTTCTTTAAAACCTCGTGCTGCTAAAAACTCGTACTCTTCTGGATAATCATCAGGTAAAATTGCAATACGTGAAGGGATAAAATAATCAATATTTATCTCGCCTACAACCTTTTCTCTGTCTAAAAGTTGCTTTAAGTTACTAACTTCTTGCCCAACTGTCTCATCTACAACAGCTTTCAGCCGTCGCTCCACTTCTTCGCGAATCAAAAGCTTGGCATCTTTAAGACTTTGGTTAAAAAAGTAAATACTAAGCCCGGCAACAACTCCGAAAAGTACACCAAACACGACAAAAGAAAGATTTATTGCACTCACAAAGCTGCCAAAACTATTATTGAGTCGCGTATTAGCATCTTGTAAAAATTGAATTTGACTTTTAAGTAATTCGACATCCGCAGTAGGAGAAGGAGATGGTTTAGGGATGGATGTGGCGGATGTGCTAGCTTGGGCAATGAAAGCAGAAATTTGGAATAGCCAACTTTCAGATGAGTTTATTAATAGATGCGACCAATGCATATTCTGTTTCCTTTTATATTTTTACTTTGTCTTATTATCCGTTTGATTAACACTTAAATCACTTATTCAAGTATAAAATTATGCTCACGCGATGTGATTTTCCACCATACTGTCAGCCTTTATATGTGGACTGTATCACAGCGATCGCTGTTTTAAAGGGAGCCTCACATCTTGCACCAAGAAAAATTGATGTACTTTAATTACTCAGTATTTATCTAAAGCCCTTGTTTTAGCGATAAAAGCCAATAAAATTTAGGTAGCTTTATCGCGCATCTTATTACTTTGTCTGGATTTTTACTTAGAGGTGCAAGATATAAGGAGCGGCATTCTGAATAAATTACGCCATTCAATTATGGAGTGGGTAGGTGCAGCCTGCCGCAGACATCGCTATTTTGACCTTTTTTTGAATTCAAAATGAAGAATTGCGCGGCTACTCTGAAAAGATGTTAATGAGTGTAGCAACCCATTATGGCAAAGACAGTTTGCAATATATCCAGGCGGGAGGCAGCCACGCAAGAAATTATCACGCCGTTCGAGCAACACCCAATCCCCATCTGAGAGTACAGCTACCATCTTGAATGGTGCAAACAACAATAGTACAGAAACCTCTGTTGTTTTACCTTAATCGTTTAACTGCATCATGCTGGAGTGTTGCTGATTCATCGCTTTCCTACTGCGAGGAGGCGATGTCTAACGACAAGTCACTCCGTGTCTACGTTGTTGAAGTAAAAGGGCGATCGCAGTTTGGATATGAGTTAAAGAGCGATCGTTAACTGCTTCAGTCATCATAGTGAAATCGACAACTCAAAATGATGATTTCAGTTTCAGTCACCTCATACACTAAACGATGCTCATCCGTAATTCGTCGTGACCAATATCCGCTCAGTTCATGCTTTAGAGGTTCAGGTTTACCAAGTCCAGTAAATGGTTGACGAACAATATCGTTAATCAGGGTGATGATCTTGCGATGAATTTTCTTATCTTGTGCTGCCCAGTCGTTGAATTGTTCAAATGCCTCAAGAGCGAATGTTATATTCTTCATTCCATTCCTCAGGCGTAAAACTGACCAAGTTGGTCTTTGTTTCAATGTTTTGAATAGCGGTCATCAAGTGGTAACGATTGGCTTCAGTAGACAGCAAATACTCTGTCACATCTTGTTGAATAGATTGGTTAGCATTTGTTTCAACAACATCTTGTTCAACCAAAACAATCACTTCAACAACAGTTCCTTCCGCTAAATCAGACGTTTGAATCTCGATTTTGCCATCCTTGCCAACGACCACTTGCTGTTTAATGCCACTTAACATGATTAAACCCTCATGGTCCTATATTTCACATTAGTTTTAGCTTAACTTAGTATGATCGCAATGGCTGAAATGGTGAACGGGCGATCGCCAATATTGTAAGTTGGGTTTGGCTCACTCTGGAGACAACCAGGGATTCATAATCTCAATATTCGTTCCATTGAGGGTTAGCTTTTATTCTTCAGTTTTGTTTAAGTCCCGTTATTCCCCTTATCTCCCCACTCCCTATCCCGGCTTATGATCCAAACGGGTGGCTTGCTCTAGGGCGGCTTTTTCTCTGGCTCGGCGGGCATAGGGTTGTAATTGGGCGCGATCGCAACTTGTTAAAATAGTCAAGTTTTCTAAGCTGATCCCCCGCATTAACATTTCTACGCGCCAGGTTTGTTGTGCCTGGGCGACAACTGGGGTTTGTCCTTGGGGAGTTAACAGTCCTTGACTCCATGTTTCCCAACGTATCTGAAGCTCTGATTCTGAAAGCGGTTTGCCTGTTTCATTCAAAAACATCGCTGTTTGAGCATCTTTACGGCTTTTCAGCCATTTAATTAAGGGATTATTGGTAAAAGAGCCATAGCGTTTGCTCAAAATCCACTGATTCACAGGTACTTGACGGACAAATCCTGGGATGATGATTTGCAAAAAGTGCCCTTGAGTATCATAGATTTGGTGCGATCGCTCCAAGCTAATTATTTCTGTGGCGGATAACCCAGCCCCAAATAACACATAAGCCAAAGCATAATCTCGCATTCCCAATTTCCGAGCTTGTTGCAAAATTTCGTGAACTAAACTAGCAGGCAAATCAGCTACTTCTGTGGTAATAAACCCTTTTTGTAAGGAGTTTGTTGCTGATTCTGCTGAAGATGACATGGCTCCATGTAAAAACAACTCCACCAAATTTTCCAGAAAATCATCCCGATCCTCCCAAAGTTCGTTAAATTCGCTGGTGAACTCAATTACGGCATATCCCAAGATCATCCCATTGAGCAAACTGGCTAATTTTTCTGCGGGTAAATAGGTGTTTAAGTGTCCCTGCTGGATTACAGTAGCTAAATACTGAGCTACATAACGGTTTGCCTCTGTTACTCCCCTGCCTAGTGCGCGGCGATTTTCTGCCGGGAATTGGTCGGCTTCACCTACCACAGACCGGACAAATTCTGGCACTCGTTCTAATGCATGTAAGCTATCACTTGCATAATCTTTAAGAGCTTGGTAGACATTGCCGGGAGGCGTTGCCCGTCGCACCAGCGACTCACCTAAATTTTTAAAGGCTGCGGACTCTTCCAGCACAGCTAAAAGCAGCCCATGCTTATTGCCAAAATTCCGAAATAGAGTCACTTCATTGACTTCGGCTTTTTCAGCAATTTGACGGGTTGTGGTGGCGCTGACTCCCTGAGCAGAAAACAACTCAAGTGCAGCTTCAATCAGGCGTTGACGAGTGGAGAGGAGTTGAGACGACATAGAAAAATGCAAGTGGCACTTGCAGGAAGATTAGAGTTCTGCTAGCATAGCAAATGTAAGTGATACTTGCTTTACTCTACCCTACGGGTGAGGCTACGCACAGTGGTTAATGCGGTAAAACCCAAACGCTCTCTACGAGACGTTACGCGAACGCGGACCCGCTATCGCCCTTAACGTCTCACCTTCTCGCGAGCGCCAAGGGAGAAAACCGCAGTCGCTCACCTTCTCCCTCACGCGCGTGGCTAGCACTAAGACTAAGGGAGAAGACCGCGCTAGCTGACTGTAACCAAGTGGTGTATAAGGCGGGTAAATCCTTGTGGGATTACGCCCGATAAAAAGTAAATCGGAAATCGCTTCATCATCCATCAACAGGAATTTTTATGACCGCAAATTTTGGGGCGATCGCCCCTGAGAGAGGCAACTCACCTCAACTCAGTTGGACAAATGTAGTATTTTTTGCTGCATTTCATGCCTTAGCACTTCTGGCTCCTTGGTTTTTCTCCTGGTCAGCATTAGGTTTGCTAGTGTTTCTGCACTGGTTATTCGGGAGTATTGGTATTTGCCTGGGATATCATCGACTACTGAGCCATCGCAGTTTCCAAGTTCCCAAGTGGTTAGAGTATGCGATCGCCCTGATCGGAGCGCTGGCTATGCAAGGGGGGCCTATTTTTTGGGTAGGTGGACACCGCCAGCATCACGCCCACACGGAAGATATAAATTTAGATCCTTACTCTGCCCAAAGAGGATTTTGGTGGAGCCATATACTGTGGATTTTCTACCCGCGGCCAGAATTTTTTGACTATGAAACCTATAAAAAATATGCCCCTGATCTCGCAAGACAGCCCTTTTATTGCTGGCTGGATCGCTACTTCTTGCTGTTGCAAATACCCTTTGGGCTACTGCTTTATGCCTTAGGAGGATGGTCTTTTGTGATTTACGGAGTGTTTGTCAGGTGTGTCTTGCTTTGGCACTCAACCTGGTTTGTGAACTCAGCATCACACCTGTGGGGTTATCGCACCTTTGATGCCAATGATGGCGCTCGTAATCTTTGGTGGGTATCCATCGTCACCTATGGAGAAGGATGGCACAACAACCATCATACTTATCCCCACATGGCAAAATCTGGGTTGTCTTGGTGGGAAATTGATGTTACTTGGTGGAGCATCCTAGTTTTGCAGACTTTGGGTTTAGCCAAAAAGGTTGTCTCGCGTCCTCCTCAAGGTGCAACTCACGGCTAAATTGCAACTGAACAATTATGAATTTACCAGGCCGACTGCTGATTTGCTGTCGGCTTACTAATTTTTCTACAGCCAGCGTGTAAGTCGCATTTATCTAAATGAATTAGGTGAAACAGCATTGGTGCCAATTGGAATTGCTACTATGAAATTAGTGGTCGAAAATGAAGACACAGCAATAGTAGCTGCCAGACAATTAATAGACAGAACCCAGCAAGAAATTGACACCGAACCCCAACGGCGGCAGTTATTAGAATTGATAGAAACAATATTAGTTTATAAGTTTCCGACCATGAGTCGAAAGGAGATTGAGAGTATGTTTGGATTAAGCGATTTGCAGCAGACACGAGTTTATCAAGAAGCCAAGCAAGAAGGAGCGCGTCAAGAAAAATTTAGAATGATACCTCTGTTATTCAAATTGGGATTGAGTTTTGAAGAAACAGCAAAAGAGTTAGGTTTGAGTCTAGAAGAGATTCAGCAAGAAATGCAAAAACAGCCTCCAAGTCAGGATATGTAACCTACAATTAGCCCTGCTCAGAGATACTCCTAAATATTCCTGTCATTTTCCATTCCCGCAATTTTTAATTTTTTGTATGATTTCCCTGTGTCCCATTCTCCAAGCTAGACTCTCCCAACCCTTGAAAATTGGCTCTTTCGAGGTAAAAAGTCGGGTTCTCCAGTCGCCTCTATCTGGGGTGACGGATCTGGTGTTTCGCCGTCTCGTGCGTCGCTATGCCCCAGATTCGATGATGTATACCGAAATGGTGAATGCTACGGGGTTGCATTATGTCAAGCAGTTACCCAAAATCATGGAAGTAGACCATAATGAACGCCCAATTAGCGTTCAACTATTTGATTGTCGTCCAGATTTCCTGGCAGAAGCGGCAATAAAGGCAGTTGCAGAAGGGGCTGATACTGTTGATATTAATATGGGTTGTCCGGTTAATAAAATCACTAAAAATGGTGGCGGTTCTTCGTTGTTGCGACAACCAGAAGTAGCAGAAGCAATTGTGCGGGAAGTGGTAAAAGCTGTTGATGTTCCTGTAACCGTAAAAACCCGTATTGGCTGGAATGATCACGAAATTACTATTCTCGACTTTGCCAAGCGGATGGAAGATGCCGGCGCAAAGATGATTACAGTACATGGACGCACCCGTGCCCAAGGATACAATGGCAATGCCCGTTGGGAATGGATTACCCGTGTCAAAGAAGTGCTTTCTATCCCAGTGATTGGGAATGGAGATATTTTCTCTATTGAGGCGGCGGTAAGATGTTTAGAGCAAACTGGCGCTGATGGTGTTATGTGTTCCCGTGGGACTTTGGGTTATCCCTTTTTGGTGGGAGAAATTGATCACTTCCTGAAAACTGGGGAGATATTACCGCCACCAACCCCAATTGGGCGTTTGGAATGTGCAAGGGATCATTTACAAGCCTTGTGGGAATATAAAGGCGATCGCGGTGTGCGTCAAGCCCGTAAGCACATGACTTGGTATGCTAAAGGTTTCGTTGGTGCTGCCGAACTCCGAGGACAGTTGAGTGTAGTTGAAAAAGTAGATCAAGGTTTGGCAATGATTGACAAAGCAATTGAAAAACTAGCTAATGGTTATGAACTAGACGAAGAAGCCCAAGGTAGTTTGGTAATGCTTTAAAAAGACGAATTGTTGGGTTGACTCATGCGATCGCTCTACTTAATCATGATCTAAAAACTTGATCGCCTAAAGTATAAGGGACTTCCAAATAAAAAATATCCAACTATTTATTGTGGGGTGGGCGTCTCGCCCACCCCACAAATAGTAGTAATTTATTTCTTGGAAGTCCCTAAGTACAATCTCTATTCCCCCTAATTACTGCCAGTCACCTACCTCGACGAGTCACAGCATAATATCAATGGTAATGCGTTATTGATCTGTGTCGCCTTCTACTTATTTAGGGGGATC
>NZ_JBTYKD010000117.1:0-2744 GCF_054880495.1 Nostoc sp. | reverse complement strand
AAAGTTAGGTAGGTCAAAAAAAGAATAAAAGTCATTTCATCATTTACAAGCGATCGCCTTTCTTTGAAGGGTTAATTTCTCGCAATATGTCAAAATAGTCTTAGGTCTAAATATTCAGGAGGTTTGATCGTGGTTATTAATCAAACCAGTCCGCCCAGCATTGCGCTAGATATCATATTACTAATTATAAAGATGCCTGCTAAAGATAAGTTTCATGAAATCGTCAAGACTGCCCTCCAAAATCAAGGATGGACAATTACCGATGATCCTTATCACATTGATCTGGGGTTTGTTGATTTTTACATTGATCCAGGTGCTGAACAATTATTAGCAGCTACAAAGGATAATGAAAAAATTGCTGTTGAAATCAAAACGTTTCTGGCAGCATCAACGATTTCATAATTTCATACGGCAGTGGGACAATTTATCAATTATCGCATTGCTCTAGAAGAAGATGATCCAGAGAGAATGCTTTATCTAGCTATTCCATTAGATATTTATAAAAGGTTTTTCACATACTCTTTTATTCAAATGGTGATTCAACGCAATCAAATTTCGCTTTTGGTTTACGATATAGAAAAACAGGACATTTACCAATGGATAAAGTAGTTTTGTATCGTCAATATATTCAGGAGTTGCTAATTGAACGCTCCCAACTACGATCGCCTACTGATCCCATTACCAGTGAGACGATTTTCGATACAGTAAATGATCGCTATCAGCTTGTGAATGTAGGTTGGAAAAACCCTAGCACTCGGATTTATGGCTGTGTGATTCATGTGGATATTAAAGATGGGAAAATTTGGGTGCAGCATGACGGCACAGAAGAGGCGATCGCCGATCAGTTAGTAGCGCGAGGTGTACCCAAGCAGGAAATTGTCCTGGCGTATTATGCACCTTCTGTACGACAATATACGGAATTTGCGGTAGGGTGAAATTGCTTTGCTACCAGTTATTTTAGTTATTATAAATAAATACAGTAATCCGATTTGATTTGTGAAAAAATGTGTGTTAGGACGGAGTCCGTAACTCACCATTCCAAGCTTGTGGTGCGTTACGCTCCGCTAACACACCCTAGAAGACTACTGAGGTTTTTTCAAAAACAATTTACCCCTAAGGCAGTAGTTTCTTTGCGATCTTTTTAGATATCTCTGATTAGGAATTATATATTATTAGATGTATTTGCAAAATTAAAAATCTTTAAACAGTCAATACTGAATTTGATTTTGACCAAAATAAGTAATCACAGCGCCTAGATATACCAAGGAAAAAGCGATGTCCGCCTTGCCACTCAATAGTCAGAATCTACCATACCCTGACCCACTGCACCCGATCGTCGTTCATTTTGTGATTGCGATGGTGTTTTTTTCTTTCTTCTGCGATGTTGTCGGCTATTTCACTCGCAACGTGCGTTTATTTGAGGTAAGTTTCTGGAATATGTTTGTTGCTGCGATCGCGATTTTTCTAGCAGTGATATTTGGTCAGTTTGAAGCGGGTTTAGCAAACATTTACGCTTCTGTCCAGCCAACCCTGAATTATCATACCATTTTGGGTTGGTCACTTGCGGCTATTGTCGTGGCGATCGCAGCTTGGCGTTTTGTGATTCGCAACCGCAGCCCACACAAAGTACCACCTGCTTATCTGGGTGCGACAATGTTTTTAATTTGTCTGGTGTTCTTACAAGTGTATCTGGGGAGCAAGCTATTTTGGGTATACGGGCTGCATGTTGAGCCAGTCGTTGAAGCGATGAAGAAGGGAGTATCACCATGAACTCGCAGCTCATTCAGCAGTTGGGATTGAAGTTGGGTGCTAACGGGCTACCCTACGAAATCCCAATGCATCCGCAACTGGTGCATCTGACGCTGGGTTTATTCATCATCGCCGTCCTCTTTGATATAGCAGGCACATTCTTTCCTATAGAAAAACCGATTTTCAAATTTTTAGGTCTTCCTGCCATCCGTGCGGGTCTTTTCGATGTCGGGTGGTACAATCTGCTGGCGGCGGCAACGCTCACTTTTTTCACTGTTGCAGTGGGATTTTTTGAGCTACTGCTAGCAAACCCACCAGTCAATGAAAAAAGTGCTTGGGGTTTGAGCGCCCCTTTGACAATGCTTTTGCATGGTTTGGGTGGCGTGTTCCTGTTGGGGATCATCGTGGCAATGACTGTGTGGAGAGGCTTACAGCGCTATCGTTGGCGCAAAGATTCAGTTAGGCAGGTGCAGTGGAGTTATTTGTTACTAGGCATTGTGATACTAGGCATTTTATATGTTCACGGAACATTGGGAGCGCAATTGGGAGAAGAGTTTGGAATTCACGTTACTGCTGCAAAATTGCTCCAAGAGGGGACAAATCCTGATTTGCTGCTTAAATAATCAAACCAGAAGCACTAAACAATTCAAACAGGACTTACAGCAACGGAAAATCGAACCACAGAGGACACGGAGGAATAAAAGTTTGAGAGGTTTTTTGCGTAAGTCCTATCAAAATTGCAAGTTCCAAATGTTCGCGTAGCGTCTGGGAGAGAAGAAATGCAATTGTGGCTATTAACTGGATGTAAATAGCACTTAGGGACTTCCAACAAATAAATTACCCAATCTTGTGGGGTGGGCATCTTGCCCGCCTTAGCTTAGGGGCGCTCGTGTCGCCCAGCCCACAAGAAGTAGTTGAGTATTTTTTTATTTGGAAGTCCCTTACGCAAAACTACACGCGTAGGGGCAATACCCTGCGGTCAGCTAAAGCTACAT
>NZ_JBTYKD010000116.1:0-2606 GCF_054880495.1 Nostoc sp. | reverse complement strand
CCCACTGCTCGTTACTTAAGTCTCCTCGGTTGATCATGACTAGACAGCGATCGCCTTTTTTTATAGGATATAACGAGTTTGAAAACACGCCCTAGCCCCCTTAAAAGGGTGAATCTTAAAGAGCCAACTTTTTAAGGGGGTTGGGGGATCTCTTATCAGTAAGTCCTATTTAATTGAGCTATTTTGTGGATTGTAGTTATACTTTATGAAGAAAGCACTCAAGTAAAACACTGTTGCTCATCAACAGAGATACAAGTAAAGTTATAATAAACAGTATTTGGGTGGTATAAAATATTTTACTACAATCTAATTAATGTGAGATGCTAAAAACATCCAATAAATAAAAAATTAAATTACTTAAATAGGATTTTGGCTAATATTATTACACAGTAAACTAAACAGGCGATCGCACATATTAAAAATATCTCAAAGTCTGCCAATAGTCAGCTACTAAATTCTATATTTACACTACTTGAAAACTAAAGCTAAAACTTGCCCAATTATTCACATCTAAGATATATGAGTCGGCTGCTGTGCCGTTCATCCCCGTTTTGAGGGTGCTGGCGTTATGCAAGTCTTGTAGCAAGGTTTGGGCAACGTCTAAGGAATTCAACAATGGGCTAATCGGACTTTGTTCGGCTGTGGAATACTTTCCAGTGTTCAAAGCGGCGAGAGTTTCGCTAAAAGGGGCAGTACTAAGAATCAGTTGTTGTTCGTAAAATAAAGCTAGCCCTGAAATCACCCATTCGGAAGCAGTATTAGTTTGAGGTAGGGTGAGGGTTTCGCCTGGAGGGATGACGACTTGTTTGAGGAGGGGCTTAGTGTCCGCAGTGTTTGGTTCTTGAGGGGTTTCCAAAGAGTAGAAGGCAATTGCTGTATGATTATTGTTTAATCCTAGCAAGATTAAATATACTGGACGATCGCTGTGGTTTTCGACTCGATATTGCATTCGACTACCCATAGGCACAATCGCAGTGGGCAGAGACGCGATTAATCGCGTCTGTAGTGATTTTTCAATCGAAGTTTCAGTTTTGAAAGTTCGGACTGTTTCGCGCTGCATGACGACACTTGGCAATATGTCAGTAATTATTTCTAAGGTTGCCTTGAGAGGCAAGCGGGAAGAACGTTGATTTTCTGTAAGTCGCCATAACTTGGCCGCTAGCAAGGTTGATAATTTCGGTGCTAACCTCTGCACTGTTAATTTTACTGCTTCTCCTACTTCTCCGGTGCTATTGGGAACTAGCTCGCCACCAAGAGAAAATAGACCATAACGACTAGGCGTTTGCTGTAGCTTGGCAAATAGATAATCAGCTGGTTTTTCCCCTATTACTACGGTGGACACACGCGAAAATGCAGCAAAAGCACTGATAGCGTCTACCCGCTCAATTCTTTCTAATCCAGTATCCAAAGCAATTGTTAAATTAATATTCCTGGGTAAAACTCGGACAGCTTCTTGGACAAGTTCCCCGACTTGCAGAGGAGTTGTACGATCAATTTTGGAAATTTGCGCTTTTGCTGTTAACCCAGTGCGCGATCGCAATATTAACTCTTCTCCTGTTGCTAGGGTCAATCGAGAATTCACTCCGTAGTATAGCAGCACTTGTGGAGGTAATCCTGCCAACCACAGATGGACTGTTTTGCCGTCGTCTTCAATAGCATTCACCGCGCCTTCTGTACCAATGAGATTGTCTGGAACTAGAGACGTTATATGTTGATTTTTCTGATTACTTAATAACGCTGGTTGCTGTTTACTACCCAAATTGGATAGAGAATTTTCCACCTGAGAGAGGGCGACTTGAATTGTGGTAGCTGGGGTAAATTCCCACAAATACTGCGTTAAGGCGTAGGTAAATAACCCGGCACTAAAACCAGAAAAGAGTCCTTCTCTCGCCGACTGCTTTGGATTTGAGGTAGCTGTTAAGACAACAGGAGTGCTGGGTAAGTTTTGAGTTTTAAGTTCTTTGAGCAAGTCGAGTTCATCTACTACTAGCTTTGCTTCTACTAACTCTTGAAGGGCGCGAGTTTTTAATCCTAAGGCTGTACTAGGAGCATAATAGCTAGTATCCAATACTGCTGTTACTTGGTGTGTGGGGAGCGATCGCAATAATAGCAGTAGAGTTTCTTCTAATACATAGTTGACTATTTTCTCGTCTTGTGGTTTCTTAGTTCCATTAGCTGGCACCAGAGCATTTTGCATTGTATCTGGCGATGTTTGCAATTTTACACGACTGCCATAGCCGCTAAAGTGGAAGACAACTACATCACTGGGTTTAGCTTGCTTACTCAAATGATCCGAAAAAGCCGCCTCAATGAATTCCCTGCTAGCTTCTTCCTCAGTTAAGGTTAGGATATCTGACCCTTGGAAGCCAAAGCGATGAATCAAAAGTTCTC
This sequence comes from Nostoc sp., assembly GCF_054880495.1. Classification (NCBI taxonomy): domain Bacteria; kingdom Bacillati; phylum Cyanobacteriota; class Cyanophyceae; order Nostocales; family Nostocaceae; genus Nostoc; species Nostoc sp. The sequence continues at coordinate 215 of NZ_JBTYKD010000116.1, read as the reverse complement.
TTTGCAGTTCCACATCGGTGAGACAACCACTGAGGGTTGGGATTTGTGGGTATTGGTTAATACCTATTAGCAATGCCAACTTGCGCGGATTGGGTTGTGCTAAAGCTTGATAATAGTGATTTCCCAAAGTCAACCACTCAGCTTCAGTTACCCCCAATACCGCGAGTATTGAGCCAATTCTCTGTAAAAACGTGCGCCGTTTCATAATTAGCTAT
>NZ_JBTYKD010000115.1:0-6238 GCF_054880495.1 Nostoc sp. | reverse complement strand
AAAGACCACGTTAAAGACCAAGGACCAAAAGGTGCTACAGGTCATGATGGTAGCGATGGTAGCAACCCCTTTACTCGCATCAACCGCTATGGTAAGTGGCAAACAACCGCAGGGGAAAATATCAGTTATGGCCCAAACACTGCCCAAGATATCATCATGCAGTTAATCATAGATGATGGTGTGCGCGATCGCGGTCATAGAAAAAACATTTTTAATAGTGCTTTTAAAGTGTCTGGTGTTGCTTATGGAGTTCACAAATCATATAGAACAATTTGTGTAATTGATTACGCTGGAGGGTATAGGGAAAAATAATTTTAGATTGCGAATAGGGAGGAATATACCTAAGGATTTCTCAGATACTGTTGGCGAATTAATGACACTATGAGTTTAGGGTAGCGGAAAATTGTTATTTATCGGAATTCATCGACTTTCTAGAAGTTTAAAATATCTAATGATTCTTCTATTTCTAAATCTAATATTCTTTCTCGTGTATCTTTGAGTGCTTCTAGCTTGCCTTCTTGACGATAGATGTCTGCTGCTTTTTGAAAATCTTCAATTGCTCGCTGTTTATCTGCTATTTCTAAACGGATATTTCCACGATTATAATAAGCATTTGCATAATTTGAATTAATCTTTATTGCTTGAGTATAATCTTCAATTGCTCCTTCAAAATCTCCTAAGTCAGAACGAGCATTACCACGGTTGTAATAAACATCGACATAATTAGGATTAATCTGTATTGCCTGAGTATAATCTTCAATTGCTCCTTCAAAATCTCCTAAATCTGAACGAGCATTACCACGTTTTTTATAAGCTATGGCATCTTGAGGATTAATCTTAATTGCTTGAGGAAATCCAGATTGAGAGCCTAATAAATAATGAGCAATCCCACGGTTTTTATAAGCATCAGCATAATGGGGGTTAATTTTAATAGCCTGGGTATAATCTTCAATTGCACCCTGATTATCTCCTAAATGAGAACGGGCTTCAGCCCGATTTTTATAAGCTACAGCAACATGAGGATTAATTCTGATCGCCTGACTATAATCATTAATTGCTTCTTCTAATCGCCCCAGTTGAGACAGAGCTAAACCTCGTTTATTGTAAGATTTAGCATCATGAATATTTATCTGGATTGCCTGAGAATAATCTGCGATCGCAGCTTTATAATCTCCTATTTGATAGTGAGCTAAACCTCGTTTATAATATAAATCAACATCGCCATGATTAACTTGTAAAGCTTGATTGTAATTGGTAATTGCATTCGTATATTCTCCTTTCTCAAAACATTCATCACCCATTTTTACATAAACTAGATTTAAATTTTCATCACGATATTCAGGTTTAAAAGAAGATTTTATCAAGTGATTATTAGTTGGCTTAGATGGAATTTCCTGCTTTGGGAGATATTTGTAAATTGATGATTGTTGCCTAGAAGAATTATTTAGAGAAGATTTTAACTGTTCTAGATAGCACCATAAACCACCACCATAGAGTAATTGTTCTATCCCAAATGAAATTTTCCCAGTCTTCAACTTAATCATCCGGGTTGGCAAAAAGCCAGCCAAGAAAAGGTGATACTCAGATTGTGCTTCACTCACATCTTCTTGAATCAAAATGCAAACTACAACCGCATTTTTTTCAACCTCTTCAGAACTAATTGACCATCTAACTTTATCAATACTACCGTGACGAGATTTAACCTCAATACCAATAGATGGGTCAGAAGTCAAGGTAAAATCTATATTACCATCGCCGCCGAATCGCTTTTCATAATCGACTTCAGTAATAAAATCAGCTAAACGTTCTTTGACAACTTCCTCACCCAACTTCCCTTTGAGATAACTGATAAAAACGTCACGCACTGGCGAAACACGCTTATATTTCTCAGCCATCAGCCAGCAAAATTCCCGTAGTGCTTTTAATCTCTCTCCAGAGATTATAGTTAATTCACTATATTGACCTTCTGTTTCACAATGAAGCAGACAACCAGATGTTAACCTTTTAAGAAAATCAGACTGTAGCGATCGCAGTAGTGTAATCCAGTCCATTTATATTTCTGCGAATCTTTTGATGAGATTATTCTATTAAAATATCCATTCGGCGTAAACCTTTCAATTAGCTTGGGTGATATTCCCAAAAATTGGTTACTAATTTGTAATAATTCTTAATTTAAATTAATACATTCCAATTTGTAGAATGACCCAAAATCACAAGCCCAAACCAAAGCCTCTCACCAACTCAAGTTCCCCCTCCTCGCTTGCGGGGAGGGGGTTAGGGGGTGGGGTTCCGGGATACCCTTGGCAAACCCCACACGAACTTTGGAAAAAACTTAAGCCATTAGCGCGACAAATGCGGTGTGAAGCAACTCCAGCAGAAAAGTTACTTTGGCAGAAGTTAAGAGACAAGCAACTTTTGGGTTTCAAGTTCCGGCGTCAGCAAACAATTGACCGTTTTATTGTCGATTTTTACTGTAATGAAGCGCGGTTAGTGGTGGAAGTGGATGGCGAAATTCACGACTACACCCAAGAGGAAGATGCGATACGTCAAGAATTTTTGGAGAGTTTGGGGTTGCAGGTTGGGCGATTTAGAAATGAGGATGTTTTGGAGATGATGGAGGGGGTGTTACAGCATATTGCTGCTTGGTTGCAGAGATGAACCCCACCCCCAACCCCCTAAGAGCAAGCGAGGAGGGGGCTACTTATAGGGTTTTTGATGGTGTGTGCGATCGCTTTGCGTCATCATTTGACGATCACAGGATAGCGATTTTGAGCGGATGGGACAAGTGACGGAGTTAGCTTGGGAATTTTGGCTGTTATGTTAATCGCTTGCAAATGGCGAGAGATAATAATCAAGAGCAAATAAGTAATTTACAACAAGTCGTTAAATATCTGAGAAAAGCCTTAGAAATAAGCCAGAATTTATTAAAAGATTTTTTGAATAAAAATGATTTACAGTGAAATAGTAAATCAATGATAAAATATACCACCGATTACACAACGACATGATTGAGTATTAAAATGTCAATATATGGTGTAGTTAACGCCAACAGTGAGTTCAAATTTAGACAAAGATTTATTAAGTTATATGAATACCAAGACACAGACCATATCAGATAGCATAGTTAAAGAGATTATTAATCTCGATAATATAAGTATTTTAGAATTAGACAAAAAAGAAATTATTAGCTTTTTTAAATCTCATGGAGTCTTACTTTTTAGAGGATTTGATGTTGATACTAACCTTTTTAAAGAATTTACCAATCTCTTGAGTATCGATTTTAGAAATTATGCTGGTGGTGCATTCAGTAGAAGGGTAATTAATGGAGATCAGACTCTTTTAAGCGTAAATGATTTTAAGTCTGAGATTAAGTTGCACGGAGAAATGTATTATCAGCAGAATATCCCACTTATGCTGTGGTTTTTCTGTGCTAATCCCCCATTAGAAGATGGTGAAACTACGGTATGTGATGGCAGACAATTTTTTAAGGAAATTAGTAGTTCAACCAAAGAGTTATTCAGCAAAAAGAAGTTAAAATTTACTGTTCAGATATCTCAACAGGACTGGCAGAAAAAATACCAAACAGATGATTTGAATACGCTAGAAGAAATATTTCAGCAGAACAATACACATCTGACAGTAAATGATGATCAATCGATTTTGCTTGAATACATTTCTCCAGCTATTATCTCCAGCAGATGTGGAAAATATCGGGTATTTATTAATAGCCTATTGCCCACAAAACAGTTAAGCCCCAAGATTCTTAATTTTGAGGATGATTCAGAGATTTCTGATGAGGTTGTCTCTGAACTTAATGAAATTGCTGAAAAAATAACCACGGAAATTTCGTGGCAAAAAAGCGATATTTTAATGATTGATAATACCAGAATACTTCATGGTAGAAGGTCTTTTACTGATGATCAAAGAGATATTTATATCAGGCTATGTTCTCCAGATTTTTCATTCTGATATTTTATTAGAGCAGTTTTCATTTATTTGAACCACATTTGTCGTAAAGACACAGCAATACTATGTCCTGACTGCGTGATTTATTTACCTGAAAATAGCTGTAATTTGGGGTAACTTTGACTGATAAAAATCAGTTAAGCTGATAGCTAGCAGAGATTTTTACCAGTTTATATATATCTAACACGTTACCTCATATCATAGCCAAACAAATTCGGGTCAACTTCTCCTAACTGCAACTCTGCTAAACCATACTCCGCCCATCGCCTCTCTACCATCGCCGCCACATCTGGGTCAGATTCCAAGGGCAAACCCCATTCATGCTCTGTTTCCGGCGGAATCTTTGTAGTCGCATCAATTCCCATACGTCCACCTAAGCCAATCTTTTCACTGGCAAAATCCAAGGTATCAAAAGGTGTATTCGGCAGAATAAAGACATCCCGTACTGGGTCAACTTTGGAACTAATCGCCCATACCACTTGACGCGGATCACGAATATTTATGTCTTTATCCACAACAATGACAAATTTGGTGTATGTAAATTGCGGCAAAGCACTCCAAAACGCTAAAGCCGCCCGTCGCGCTTGTCCTGGATATGCTTTATCAATGGAAATAATCGCCGCTTTGTAACTCAAAGCTTCCATTGGTAGGAAGAAATCGACAATTTCTGATACTTGTTGCCGCAGTATGGGCGTATAAATGCGATTGAGTGCGATCGCCATCATCGCTTCTTCTTTAGGTGGACGACCGCTAAATGTTGTTAAATAAATCGGATTTTTCCGGTGCGTCATACACTGAAAGCGGATCAACGGCGAATCCTCTACACCACCGTAATAACCCATGTGGTCGCCAAAAGGCCCATCTGACAAAACTTCTCCTGGTGTAATCGTCCCTTCCAAGACAAATTCCGAATCTGCGGGAACTTCCAAATCTACAGTTTTACACTTGGCCAACTGCACACCAGAACCACCGTAAAGTCCAGCAAATAGCCATTCTGATAAATCTACAGGTATGGGTGTGGCAGCTGCCATGATAATTAGAGGATCTACGCCAAGTGCAATCGCAACTTCTAATTTCTTCCCACGTTCGGCTGCTTTTCGCAAATGCCTCGCCCCACCCCGCACTGATAACCAGTGAACCGTCATTGTATTCTGAGATTGTAGTTGCAAACGATACACACCTACATTTGGAGTTCCCGTCTCACAATCTTTGGTAATTACCAGTCCCAGCGTGATAATCTTACCAGCATCACCAATATAAGGACGTATCAAGGGCAACTTATGTAAATCTAAATCATCACCTTGAAGCACAACTTGCTGACAAGCAGGGAAAAAGTCCCACCCTGGTTTCGCTTTCAGCACGTCAAACAGTACCTTACCAAAATCTATCGCTTGAGAAATCTTCTTCGGCGGTTTTGGCTGTTGCAGCATACTCAATTTTTTCCCCAGAGTTTCCAACTCCTCTGGATGCTGCATATTCATCGCCCAGCAAATCCTTTCCACAGTTCCCATCAAATTCACCGCCACCGGGAAGGAAGCGCCTTTGACGTTTTCAAACAACAACCCTGGCCCACCTTTTTGCAGCATTCGGTTGGAAATCTCAGCAATTTCTAAATCTGGGTCAACTAAAGCTGAAATTCGCCGTAATTGCCCCTTATCTTCTAAAATTTTAATGAATCCCCGCAAGTCTCTCGCCATTGTTCTAATAAAGCTGATTATTTAAGAAGTGTGAAGCGCTTTCTTATATTATGGGGCATGGGGCACTTGTACTGACTTGTACTGAGCGACCTCGTTGGCGCAGCCTAAGAAGAGAAGTAGCGTTGTCGTTAGCGCAGCCTAAGAAGAGAAGTATTGGGCATTGGTAAATATTTTTGCGTGTCCCCGTGTCTTCATCTCCCAATTCGGGAAACTATTAGATTTAATTGTAAATTAACCTATTTAGTAACTTTTCTTAACTGTGTTTTCCAAAGGATTTAGTTATTGTATCTAGGGATACGCAATTATTTATTACAAATAAGCGCTAACCTAATCAAACAAACATGGCCAGAATATACTATACCTTCCTGGCAGGCGGCTTTGTTATATGGCCCCTGCTGGGTTTATTTGTTACAAACTTTGACTGTGCATTGCTTTGAGGTTTTTCTGAATTTTTGTGAGTTTGCGTAGGCGTAGCTCAACCCAGGCGATCGCCAATACCATTTTGAAAAATCTTTGCAACAAATGCATCGGCTGTAGGGGCATACATCTGTACGCTATTAGCAATGTATCTATAG
>NZ_JBTYKD010000114.1:0-4491 GCF_054880495.1 Nostoc sp. | reverse complement strand
TCTTGCCCGCCTTTGGTTACTGGGCGGGCAAGATGCCCACCCCACAATAAATAATTGGATATTTTTTTAGTTGGAAGTCCCTAACTCCTAACTCTATCTTTGATCCCACTCCTGCGCCGCATCCTCTACAGCTTTATCTACAGTCTTTTGCCCTAACATTGCTCCTTGCAAGTTCTCGTAAACTGCCTTTTGCAGTTTGTTAAAATCCTTCAAAGTCGGGGTTAATATTTCTGCGTGTTGTAGTTCTTTAGCACTGATAATTCGCGCTTTTTCTACTGTTGAAGCATTAGCCGGAACATCTTTAAAGTAACTATCAGACAATGCTTTGACTGTAGAAGGTAAGACATTTGCAGCTTTAGCAAAGGCTAACTGATTTTCGTTATTGGTGACAAATAAAGCAAATTTCACAGCGCCGTCTGGTTGTTTGCTATCGCGGGGAATAACTATGTTCATCACCGCGACATTTTTCTTGCCTGTGTCACCAGTCAGTTGAGGTGCTACTCCCGAAGCTTGAGCGATTTTTGGGGCATTATTAGCGATCGTTTTCAGAAACTCTGGGCCAGAAGCTAGAAACGCAGTCTCTCCAGATTGATATAAATCGATCGCGTGGCGATGTCCTTGCGTCAAAACTTCTTTAGGAAGCAACCCTTTTTTATACAAATCTACCCAATACTGAAACGCTGCTTTACCTTGTGCTGAATTAAACGCCGCTTTCCCATCAGCATCTATTAAAGTGACCCCCATTTGCACGAAAGATTCCAGCACTTCCCCGGAATCTTGCGGTACGAAAGTCGCAAAAAAGGCATATTTCCCCGTCTTATCTTTAATTTGTTGGGCTGCTTGTGCCAATTCTGCGTAGGTTGCAGGTGGTTTATTGATACCTGCCTGTTTTAATAAATCGGTGTTATAAATAGTTAACCGTGTGGTGAGATACCAAGGAATCCCAAAACTCTTGCCATTGAGGGTGCTTGCCTTCCAGATATTTGGTAGATAGGAGGAACGTACATCGTTTGGGACTTTCGCATCTAAATCTAACCAGGCATTTCGTCCGGCAAGTTGGGAAGCGAAACCCGGATTGAGGTTAACTACGTCAGGTGGCGTTTTTGCGGAGACAGCTGTTAAAATTTTGTTCTCCATCGCCGCCCAAGGTACATCAACCCAGTTAACCTTTATACCGGGATTTTCCGATTCAAAATTCGCAATTAGGCTTTTGAAGTAGTCGGTAAATTGAGGTTGGAGTTGCATTGTCCAAAACTCAACAGTTGCCGCTCCTGAAGTAGCCTGTTTCGTACTTGTACCAACATTACCTGTGCTGCAACTTACAATCCAAGTGGTTAATAAGCCAAGCAGTGCCAAAGCAACAAATTGTTTAAATTTTCGTAATTGAATCATTTTCCCAGTATTTTTACGCTTGTTCAGTTTGAAAAGCTTAGGCAGAATGTCGAGATTATCGGCTAAATAAATTACCTAGCAAAAAATCCATCTTTTAGTACATTTAAATTTCCAATTTAGCAGTCCACCGGGCACAACTGTGGTAAAAAGCTTCACTAGTCTATTTGACAAAGCGAATAAAGGGGCTGGCATTGAACTTGTGGCCAAAAGGTTCAATGGTCTGTTTGGCAAATCGAATAAAGGGGTTGGTATTGAACTTGCTTCCGAACGGGTAAATGTAGTTCAGTTACGTAAGCAAGGTCAAGGCTTGAAATTAGAAACCTTTATATCGGTACCAGTTCCAGAAGGCATAGTTACCGATGGTCAAATCAGCGACCCCGCAACAATGGCGGAATTAATCCAGCAGGCGCTAGCTGAGAGCAAAATCAAAACTTCTCGCGTTGCCACTGCTATACCGGGGCGAGATTCCATCGTTCGGATAATACCTATGCCAACGGAGTTAGATGACAAAGAACTGCGAGAAATGGTGCTAAACCATGAAGCAGGTTTGTATTTACCCTATCCTCGTGAAGAGGCTGATGTAGATTATCAGAAACTTGACTACTTTGTAGATGAGGATGGCATTGAAAAAGTACACGTACTCCTAGTTGCCACCCGCAAGGAGATAACGGATACCTATATAAGTACATTCCAGCAGGCAGGATTAGAACTCAATGTTTTAGAAATCAACAGTTTTGCGCTGATTCGGACTATTCGCGATCAACTGCGACAATTTGGGCCGGAAGAAGCAGCAGTACTAGTTGATGTCGAGTTCGATAGTACAGAAATCGCGATCATCGTTAACGGAGTGCCGCAATTTTCGCGCACAGTTCCAATCGGGACTTATCAAATGCAAACTGCTTTAGCAAGGGCAATGAGCTTACCCACGTCACGAGATATGGAACTGCTATACGGAATGATTATTCCCCCAACTTCCATAGATGGTGGGAAAACCGGCGTTACCGAACTAAATCCTGGTATGGCAGCGATATTGAGAGTATTGGGAGAACTAACCGATGAACTGCGTCGTTCCATCGATTTTTACCTAAATCAAAGTGAAAATATGGAGGTAGCACAGATTTTATTAGCTGGCCCAGGAGGTGGACTCCAACAGCTAGATGAATTTTTTACTCAACGATTGAGCTTGCCAACTACCCAAATAGATCCAATCGGGGCTTTGGCCTTGCAAGTTGACACTGAGAAATATCCACAGGTACAACGCTCTGCCTTGGCGATCGTACTTGGTCTAGGAATGCGCGAGGTATAACAGAATGTATAGCCTAGATGTTAATTTTCTTAAAGACCGCCCAGGATATCAGAAAAAGCCTGAGAGAAAAGGAGGAATAGGTCTAAAGTTTCCTACGGGGAATTTGACACCAGTGTATGTGGGAGTTGGACTAGGTGTAGGTCTTCCAGTTTTATTGGGAGTTTGTTGCTGGTTTTTGCAAGGGAAAATTGGGGAATTAGAGGCGAACGCAGCAAAATTAGATCAAGAAAGCAAGAAGTTAGATACAGAAATCGGAAATATTAGCAAAATCAAAGCGGATACAAATGCAATTAAAACGCAAACCCAAGCTTTAGTCAGTGTATTTGACCAGATTCGTCCTTGGTCAGCAATCCTCCAAGATTTGCGCGATCGCACCCCAGCAGCAGTGCAAATCGAAACCATCAAGCAAATCCCACCCGTTGCGGCAGTCGTAGGTCAGCCACCAAGCAATCCCGCCGGCGGATTAGAAATTACCGGATTGGCTCGTTCCTTTAACGATGTCAATGATTTCTTATTGATTTTACAACAGTCTCAGTTCTTGAAGTCCACAGAAAGCAGAATTCTGACGGCAACCTTAGTAGATGCTCCCTTAACCCCAGGTACGGGTCAACCTAATACTGGTGTAATAATTAAGCCACCCCAAGTAGTCAAATACACTATTCAATCGAGTATGAGCGATGTTCCAGCTTCGGAATTAATCCGGGAGTTGGAAAAAAAAGGCACAGTGGGCTTAGTGACTCGAATTCGTAGTATGCAAAAAATAGGAGTCATTCCAAAATGACGCTGAGTGATGATTTAAATTTTTCCGAATATGGTGGGGAATTCCAGGAGGCAACACCAGCCTCTCCGGTGGTCTTTGGTATTGCCTTGACACCAAAAATTATTGGGATTTTGGTAGGGGTAATTGGTATAGCCGGAGCCGGTTATATATTCTTAAACCTGCTGATGCCAGCTTGGGAAACCTATCAGCAGCAGCAAGCTAAAAACACCGAACTGCAAGCGCAAGTTGACCAAAAAAAAGCCACTATCAAACAGATTGACAAAGTTAAAGATGAGTTAGCACAGGCAACCCAGCAAAAAGTTCAGGTTTTAGGTTTATTTGCTAACGAAAAAACCTTGGATACATTGCTGTTGGATGTGAACCGTTTAGTTGAGTCTGGGAATACTCCAACTTCTATTAATGGAGTGAGAGCCAAACTGAATAAATTTGTGCCAGTTTCCCAAAAACCAGAACCGATTATCGATGGAAGTCTAGGACTACTAGTTGACGGCAAGCTGCAACGCAGCAGCATCAATGCCGAAATTACAGGAACTTATGAACAAACACAATCGATAATTCGTAACATTGAGCGTTTGCAGCCTTTGTTAATAATTAAAGATTATCAAGTAAGTTTGGCGCAAGTAGAGTCAAGATCCCCATTAGATAAAAGGCCTCTGCTGGTAGGTCCAGCAGCGATTAATACATCATTTCAATTACAGGTATTGATGCCACTTAGTCCAGAAGAAATAGCCGCAGCCGCAGCTAAAGCTGCCCCAGTTGCCCCGAAAAAGTAGTTAAAAGTTAGGAGAGACGCGATTAATCGCGTCTGTACAGGAGTTAGGAGAGACGCGATTAATCGCGTCTGTACAGGAGTTAGGAGAGACGCGATTAATCGCGTCTGTACAGGAGTTAAGAGAGACGCGATTAATCGCGTCTGTACAGGAGTTAAGGATTTCCAAATAAAAAAATACTCAACTACTTCTTGTGGGGTGGGCATCTTGCCCGCCCATAGCCAAAGGCGGGCAAGATGCCC
>NZ_JBTYKD010000113.1:0-8756 GCF_054880495.1 Nostoc sp. | reverse complement strand
CGGGGTTGACGTGCCAGTTGCAAGGACAAATGTCTTTGTTTGGGATGTTCGATCTGGGCTAAAGCTCAGTGTCTTTAGACCTGAGTTGCTTACTCCATCTCCCTTAGTTGCTTATATTGCTGCGATCGCTTTAGTTTTACAGATTTATACATCCGCTAACCCGATCTATAGCCCATCAAAGTGAATCAACCCGCCCAATCCGGCGGTGGCAGAAAACGTTCCCTTTTCACCCCGTTGCCCTGGTGTCAAGTTACCACTGATGTTGAGTGTGATGCTAAACCACGGAATGATGTGTTGTTCTGCCTGAACGCTACCGCCGTAGGCTGAGGACAGCTTAGGCAGTAGAGATTGCGTTGCCGCTGCTTGCAAACCAACCTCAAGCTCTTTATTCCACGGCGGTGTCCAGTGCAAGTTAATCAAGGTTATGGCTTCCTGAATTGAAAAACCACCTTGAGAATCCAAGGTAAGACTGATATTTGGCTCATGCCCAAAGTCTAACCAGGACTTATTTTGGGGTTTTGTGAGTTGCCCGACATTGATGTTTCGGTAAATGAGAGTTCCTTGAAGTGACCACGGTGCAGGGGGTCCTGTTGGTGATACCAAGCCTAATGTGCTTTGGTTTTGGGCATCCGCACTGGGATGGGGCTTGTCGTTATCATCTCGCTGAACTAACGGTGCCCCCTCCACCAGTTTTGCCATTGCATAGGTTGAATTATCTGGCAATGGATAATCACCTGGTTCAGGCTCATCCGAACTTCTGGTTGGAATATCAATCGGTTCAGGAGTCGAGAAAGGGATTTGGATATCAAAGGGTTCAATTCCTGCACCAGATTCCGGCGTTGTGGATGTCGTAGTTTCCCCCTCATCATTTGGTTCTCGTTGAACTGCACCAGTCTGCTGCACTACATGGGTCAACTCATGCGCTGTCAACTCATTATTTCCGGGCGATTTCCCCCCACCAAAATATACATCATTACCATAAGTCAAAGCCTGTGCGTCTAAATTTCGCGCTATCTTCACCGCTTCGCCATCGGTATGAACTTTGACATTGCTAAAATCAACACCAAAGCGGGGTTCCATAAAGTTTCGCACATCATCTGCTAAGGGATGTCCTTGTCCTTGGCGACTGTGCAATTTATTGGCAATATCACTACTAGCTTCTAACCCACCATCATCAAACCTTTGTAGCGAAGACTTAGCTTGCACTAGTTCTTCTTCCTCCTCTTCTTCAGGTATTTCTTCCCGTTGCACGAGGGGAGTAATGGTATTGCCTAAAGATTTTAATTGTAAATTTTCCTCTTCATCTTGGGGACTGACCTCACGTTGCACAGCATGATTATTTTTGTGATCACCCATACCCATGACCTGCTGGGCAACTCGATCTGCTTCTTGTTCGTAAAAATCTCCTGGTTGGCTAACTGTGAGTTGCGCTTGGGGACGTAGGGAAATGCGGCTAATTTCGTGGCTCACAGTCCCTTGAGCATTACCCATCCTCAAAGCTTGTGTGTCTGTTGCTAATTGTGGATAGGAATAGCTCTCTGCTATTTGTTTACGCCGTTGGATTTTTATGCGATCGCTCATTTCGCCAGTTTCCCTATAATTGGCTATATTGCTACTTTCAAACCATAGCTATCTGTATAAATTCTATATCCTGCTGATATTCCTGAATAATCTACTAAAGTTCTTTTGGCTTACACTGTTAAAATTACACAGACATAAGCGTTTAGTTTACAAGATAATGCGGACAATACGGTAAAAAAACTTGCGTCTAACTTGAATTAACTTTTAGGACTTATTGTTTTTGCCAAGCCTTAGAAACAAGAGAGTTAATACATAAACTTACCCTCGTAAATTGGCAAAGGTATTGAGTTATGAATAAGTTTGTTCCCTACCACGCCTGCTGGACAACAACTTACACAAACCGTATTGCCCCACCACCAACTTTCCAAACTACTATCGGATTAGTTCTAGATCGGGATTGCCAGTGGCTTCCTTCGAGAAACCTACGGCTGGCCAAAATATTAGAGTGCCACGTTTACCTGCAAGTTGTATGACGTAGGTTTTGCTGCCTTGATCGAAAAGTGACCACGAGCCAGTAGATCCTGTCTCGCTTTCTATTCTCCCATCTGGCAATAGCTTGATAAGTTTACCGTTTTCACCCTCACCAAGTTCATAGCTATGAACACGATAGGTTCCTACTACCTGTGCCTGGTTGGAATCCATTTCGGCAAATTTCACGGCACCAGTTGCCTGCACGTTGTAGTGCTTTAGAAAAGTAAAACATGAAATTTTTTCTTTTTGATATTGTAGCTTAAGTAATTTATCGTAGTCTATACGATAAAATGTATACAGCACTCCGTACACTTGTAAATAGAGGTAGAGCGAACAAAGCTACCATCCAGCAACTACAGATTGTTCGTTATCTGGCTGTTGTTCTAAAAACTAAAGGATAAGCAATCGCAATTTATAACAGCAAACTCGATAACTAGCTCCTTTGGAGCATCTTTCACCAAGGTTAAGCTGCGCTAACGCACTCCCAAAAACTAAAAAGCAATCGCCTCTACTAATTTTGTTAATCTATTCCCAAAATCCCAAAGCGCGAATCGCATTTTCTGGTATTCGAGTACTTGACCGTTAAGACAGTCGCTAAGATATTAGTGATCGCATTTAGCAGCTATAGTGAGATCGCTCCTATTTGAGATAATAACCACAATACAATTTCTCAAAAGTCTGCCATATTCGACTAAAGTCTAAATATTGGCTGCAAACTCACGCCCATCCCCCAACTTCCGCCTCCGTCAACGGTTTCTCTAACTTCGCATATTCACTTTGAGCAGATCGCAATAAGTGTTTCATTTGCACTGCTTCCCCCGCATCCGCAGCTAAAAACGCCGCATTCAAGGCAATGTTACGAATATTACCGCCTGCTACACTTAGCCGCGCTAGTTGAGTGGCATCCAAATTTTGAGTCGGGGTATCAAATGGAAAAATCCGCCGCCAAATTTCGGCACGCTGTACAGCATCAGGAAAGGGAAATTGCACCACAAACCTGATTCTTCGCATAAATGCTGTATCGATCGCACTTTTTAAGTTAGTTGTGAGAATTGCCAAGCCTGGATAACATTCCATCCGCTGCAATAGATAGCTAACTTCGATATTGGCGTATCTATCCCTTGCGTCTTTTACCTCGCTGCGTTTACCAAACAAAGCATCAGCTTCATCAAACAGCAAAATCACGCCTCCCTGTTCGGCAGCGTCAAATACTTGTCGTAAATTTTTCTCTGTTTCCCCAATATATTTACTGACTACCGAAGATAAATCAATGCGATACAAATCCAATCGCAATGTATTTGCTAACACCTCCGCCGCTAAGGTTTTACCTGTACCACTAGCCCCGGCAAATAAAGCGCTAATTCCCAAACCCCGCGCACTTTTGCCACCAAATCCCCAGGTTTCGTAGACTTTACCTCGTTGGCGAACGTGTGCTGCCACATCAATTAAAATTTGTTTCTGTGTCTCCGGTAATACCAAATCTTCCCAAGTAGCTCCTGGTTCAATACGTTGTGCCAGTTCATCTAAACGGGGACGGGCTTGGACTCGACAAGCATCCCAGATGATATCGCTCAGGGAATCGGGAGAGGGGAGCAGGGCAGAAAATACCCCCTTGTCCCCCTTGTCGTTTTTTCGCTCTTGACTCAAATATCCTGCGGCTTCTGCACAAGCAGCGCGAATGGTATCGGCTCCCAGGTTAAACTGATTTACTAAGCTTTTAACTTGCCCGTTTACTTCTGGTGCTAGTTCCGCTAGAGCATTTTGCCAAACTAGATTTTGCTCCTTTGAGGTGGGTTTATTGACATCAAAACGAATTGCCGATCGCTGTTTTACTCCCATTCCTTCCCGACTGCTAATGATCAAAACGCCGTTGATGCGTTCTATCAAATGGCTAATTGCTGTCATGCGGGGAATATCAGTTGTATCGACTTCCTGGCAATCTAGCAGTAAGGCACTGCCGCTTAAAATAACTTCACGAGTCCACAAGCGAATGAGGTTTTCTAGTTCTCCCGGTACTACTGGCACTACCCGCGCTGTCATCACGCACAGGTTTAAACCAAGATTGTGACAAACTGTGGCAGCGATCGCTTGTTTGCTAGCTGTTTCCACACCACATAATTGAATTACGGGTAAGCTGTTGGCTTGGTAATGATGTCCCAGTATATTGGTGATGCGTTCTGCTAATTCTTGGTGAGAGGGAACCAATTCACCTGTAGAATTTACCGATTCAATGATACCTGCTAGTCTGTCATCAAGGTATTGTGTACCGACCAGATAATGTAATATTCTTTCGTCTATTCTCAGGGGACTCAGGGTAAGTGTATGTCCTTCGCCAATTTTGATTAAGCGCCAGCGACGCAAGGCGGCATTGGGAGTTAACGCATCCCAACGGGGGTTAGGTAAGGCTGCTAAAGCTAGACTAAAGGTTGGGTAATATTTCTGGGTGTCTTTGTTGGCAATAGTACATAAACGATGAAACTCGCCGCTAAATTCTATGCCAGCACACAATAGCAATATATCGCGCTCAAAGGGTGACAAACCAAATATTCGACATACCCTGGCGATCGCCGAAGGTGAAGGCATTGCTGTTGCTGCTGCCTGTAATTGTTCTTGGAGTTGTTGGTTGTTTGCCTCTAATCCTTCTAAATCCCTTTTCTCTGTGGTTGTATACTGTTCTAATGCTGCACGGACTATAGCTAAAGCTGCGAGGAGATAGCGGTGGTTAGCGTCAAACCAATTTTCATTAGCTGTGGAAGGGTTCATGGTATTGTTACCTGTGGCGAATCGTATTCCCCGGCTGAATTTTTGTTCAGGGGGCTTTCTGCCCCATCTACTTGCACCCGAACAAAATAAGTTCCTGCTTTGATATTTTTTACAGGAATAGTAATTATATCAGTGTCATCGGTGCGGGATACTACAGCGAAATAATATTCTTCACTAATATTATTTGATACTTCATTTAACAGTAAAACTAACTGCTGCTGCTTGCCAATTTTAGGGTTAAATTTAACTGTAATTTCGGTTGTATATAAATTATCACCACTGGCTTGAATTTGAGCAACTGTAGCATTAATTGTGGGATGCAAGACAAAAGCCGCAATATTTGATGCAGTTTCATGATGTGACATTCCAGGGGTGGGCATTTTTAGATGTACCACTTGTAGCCCATAGATACCAGCCAATAAACTAGGGGGTAAATACACGCTGAGTTGCTTGTCTTGAAATGCTTTCGGCTCAATTAACTTGTCTATCCCCTGTAGTCGTACCCGCGTTAGATCTCCCCGCAGGTTTTTACCGCAAATCATCAAGGCTTTACCTGCTGATGATGGAGGAGTAACTTGTTCAATCACAGGTGTCAAGAAAGGCAGTTTATTAGTATCTACAGTATCTACTAATTTTGGAGCATTCCGGCTATCAATTAACACCATTGATACCTGATATGGGGCTGAGGGACGATAGGGAGTTTGTAAGGAAGACCAAAGTTTTGAGGTATCTTCCATATTAAAAAACTCTGGAGAAATTTTAATCTGCCCGATGTTTTCAGCAACATCAGCGATTGATACAGATGTCAAAGCTTGGGAGAGAACACTGGAAGTATTCACTTTTGCGGCATTTTTTAAAGCAGTTTCTATTAATTCGCGGCTAAACACAGGTGTATCGTGCAATAACTGCATCACATAACCAAATAAAAGTTCTGCTTGAAAGTCCTTGGCACCATAGGCGGTGATTAAATAATGCAAGTCTAGTGCTAGAGGTGGGTGTTGACGCACATCACCCAATTGTCGCCGCTTGCTGCGGTATTCCTCCGATATCCAATCAGCATTACGATTTTGCGTCACTTGATAGAGAAAGAGATTGATTTGAGCGCGTTCGTCGGTTCCTTGGGTAATGCGATCGGGGGGAAGTGCAGTAACTACTACATCACCAACACTAGTGGCGATCGCATCTTGAACTAAACCATTTTCGATTAAGTCCTTGAGTACTGCTGTCACTGCTGCGATTGAAAGCGCATTACTCATTCTGATTTCTCCAGGCTAATGCAACAAGTAATTCTTCATGCTGGATTCAAGATTTTTCCGAAAATTAGAGGTTAAGAACTGTAATTAACAATATGAGTTTATTTTCCTCCATCAGGAACCTCTTATCTCACAACAGCATCTAAAAATTTAAACTCACGGTCAATATTGACCCAGATATTGTACTGTTGCTTTTCTAAAATCTCTATGTTGGCTTTGATGTATAAAAAATTACTCAATATTGATAGCAATTGACTTTGGGTAAAGATTTCATAGTTAAGTTTGTATTTTGATTTGCTGCTTCGGTAAAGTAAGTTTGATAAATTCAAAATTATAAAAATAGCAAAATAGTTATAACCAAATGAATTCCCCTTCTACCCCAAACTCTTGGATAGGTCGTGCGCTAGGTGATAATAACCGATATCGTCTGGATAAGCTGTTGGGCGGGGGTGGTATGGGCGATGTATTTTTGGCAATGGATACCCGCATAGGTAAGCAAGTTGCGCTCAAAATTCTCAAAGATACGCTGGGAGCATCTCAGGAAATGAGAAGACGTTTCGAGCGCGAAATCGAAATATGTGCAGCACTCGACAGTGAAAATATTGTGCAAGTTACCGACTGCGGTGTGACGACTCAAGGTTATCCATTTTATGTAATGGAATATCTTCGCGGTCAGTCATTAAGGCAGCTGCTTTTACGCGAAAAGCGGCTATCTGTGGAGAGAACTATTAATATAGTGACGCAGGTTTGTAAAGGGTTACAACATGCTCATACAGGTGTCAACATAGAGCGACAGGGCGCAACTGAACGCATTCAGGTTGTACACCGTGACATCAAGCCAGATAATATCTTTTTAGAAAACATAGATTCTAGAGAAGTTGCTAAAATTGTCGATTTTGGCATTGCCAAGATTCGTAACGAGTCTTTTGAGCAGACACAATTCACAAGTGCATTTTTAGGAACTTTCCGCTATGCATCCCCTGAACAATTAAAAGGTGTAATTAATCTAGATCAACGCTCAGATATTTACAGCTTAGGTATTATTATTTATGAAATGTTAAGTAGTGCAGACCCTTTTGGGTTCAGTATCAATACACGCCATCACAGTGAAGCTTCCTGGATGTATGCCCATACTAATGAACCGCCAAAACCATTGCGATCGCAACTTGATTGTGAAGATTTGCCTGCACAATTAGAAGCAGCAGTGATGCGGTGTTTAGAAAAAGAGCCAGATAAGCGTTTTGCTTCTGTAGAAGAATTAAATTTGGCTTTGCAAGCTATTTTGGTATTAATTAAATCACCAAAGAGGATTCTTCCAGAACCTGTTTCTCCATCTCCATCTCCTTTAAAAGGTTCCGATGAAATAACCATAGTACGACCCATAAATCCAGACAAAAAATTTCCCCTTGAAGACACTAGAGATCAAATACCACAGCCGCCAGAGGACACTATATTACAAGACCCTCCTGTAGTAGATAATTCACATCCAACAAGCGGCAAATCTTTTAATCCTCAAATTAATCCAGATAAAACAACTTTTCAAAAACCCAAGAATTATTCTCTAAGAGTAGTGACTAGCGTCACCATACTTCTTACTGCTTGTGTTGCTGGTTTTTTTGCTTATCCTTTGGTGATATCGATACAAACTTTAAACGAAATTAAGACAGCACAAAGTAAATCAAACTACAAAAAATGTATTCATTTATCCGTGAAAGTAAATTCAGATTCAGGCATTTACTCGCAAGTGCAAGAAATACTTAATGAATGCCGACAGAAATACGCTATTCAATTAGCGAATGAAAACAAGTGTTTTGATGCTTATCAAGTAAATGATAAGATTCCTAAACCTTTATTCGATCAGATAAAAACTCAAATAGATAATATTTGCGTGGTACCAGAGAAACCGGAACCTCCTAAATTCTGATATAGCAATCCAGTTTGATTCCTCACAATACTTGTTGAGAAAGGAAATAAGTAAAATTTAGGCAATAGTTTGGTGAAGCCTGACTCTATCCACTGAGTGATTACAGGTAAGAAGGAAGTAAAGAATATAGGTATATTGAGTTTTTTTGCAAAAATTAAATATGCTTTTTATAGTGGCTCAAAGTATATGCGATTAAAGATATATAATGATTATTACTAGAAAATTAACATTCAATTTCCACCAAAGTCATATCTGATAACGGTCTTGCTTCATTTCACTCTTAGGGTAGCTCGTCAATATTTAGATGCGTTTGCCCTGTAGCCCCCATCGACTCAACCCTACTGATATTTGGTTTTTCCTGTAAATGTGTAAGTTCTAATCTATATGAGTAAATCTAAATATATAAATTTAAATTCAGAAGAACGCACTCAAAAAATTTTGAAATGCGAGATGCTTTTAGAAACAGAGCAATCACTTGAACAAAGAGCCAGAATCTTACTGGATCTAGGAGATTTATTCGCTGCTGGGCAAGATTTTGAAAGTGCTGTTGCATCCTACGATAAAGCTATACAAATTGAACCAGACGATCACACAACTTGGTATAATCGGGGAATTGCGCTGAGGAATTTAGGACGACATGAAGAAGCTGTTGCGTCCTACGATAAAGCCATACAAATTGAACCAGACGATCACACAACTTGGTATAATCGGGGAATTGCGCTGAGGAATTTAGGACGACATGAAGAAGCTGTTGCGTCCTACGA
>NZ_JBTYKD010000112.1:0-8013 GCF_054880495.1 Nostoc sp. | reverse complement strand
GACACGAGAGCCCAGTAACCAAAGGCTCTCGTGTCGCCCACCCCACAAGTAGTAGTAATTTATTTCTTGGAAGTCCCTTAGACTAGAATAAACCTCTTGCGAAAATACTTGAACCGCCAGGGACTCAAGTTCCTTTTCTTATAGCAAAAGTCAGTTAAAACGGACTAAAACTACTGTCATAAGTCGGGACCGAACACCAATATCCAAATCCAGTTGAAATATTTTTAGACTTATTTATTCTGGTGAATCGTTGTGCGAATCTTCCGGTAGACTCTGTTGTTCCGGCAAGCTGCGCATTCGATTCATCTGAGTTAAAGCATATCGTGCTGTTGCTTGCACATCGGCATCTGAGTCATTTAACGCATGGTGCAACATCTGACTCATTTGACTCATCATATCATAAACGCGCGTCAGGTCACGGATTGCATTTTGCCGAACTTGGGGACTTTCATCTTGGATTGAAATTGCTAAAGCTCGGTTCATCGGTTTGAGTGTGCGGATACCAATTTCTGCCAAAGCTGCCAAAATTAAACTGCTTTCTTGAGAATCAGCATCAATCATCAGGTCAACGAGATGCTGAATTGCCCGCGAATCTCCTTGCTGACCCAAATCCCAAATAGCCTTGCGTCGCTTCGTTGGGTCAGAACTGCGTAAATCTTGAATTAATGCGTCAACGATATTAAGTTTAGCAAGGCGGGAAGTTTTTTCTGGTAGCAGTAATTGTGTGGCGAATGGTGGCGTAGCTGTTTCTAAAATAGTTGCAGTCTCTGGTGAAGGTGGTAATATCGGGTATTTCTGAGCTTCACTCAAGCTTTTAATATTTGATATTTCGGAATTTTGCACTTGTTTGACCTGACGAAACCACCTCAGCAGGTAAACAAGTGCGCCAATAATTCCTATAACTCCGATGGCAAATATTAACCACCAGACAAAACCTCTCTCAGTTGGCTTGGGTTTTGCAGTTGGCTTGGAAGTCGCAGCAGGCGAAGTGACAATTGGAGAGGTGATAATCTGATTTTTGGACACCATTGCTGCTTGCAGGCTCACCTTAGTCGCCAAACCCGTAATCCCATCTACTTTTAAACCCTTTGCTTTCTGGAATTTAGCTACAGCGATTTCCGTACTGGCGTTGTACTGTCCATCTACCATGCCACTGTAGTATCCCAACTGCTTTAATTGGGTTTGTAGTCTCTGCACATCTGACCCTTGACTACTGGGACTCAAAACAACCGGACTAGCAGCAACTATTGAACTGGCTTGTGCAAGTTCTAAAATTTCAGGTGCTAAGTTAGCTGTAGCTGTACTTGCGCGATTTGGGTAAAAACCCAGGCAAGAAAAACAGATAAATATCAAGATTGAGGAAGGGCGTAGCCTCATATTGCAAGTTTCAGCCTGAACGTGCTTTTGAAGTCTTCGATACCACAATAGCTTCTAGATGACCAAATGTTAACTGTCATTTTTCATTTTTCATTGGACATTGGGTATTATCCCTTATCTCCCTTTAACGAGTTAAGGTAAAATTTCTGATTCCGATTCTCTGACTGCTAGGGTTATGGGGTTCAATTTTTGAGCAGATGCTTCTAAAATTGGTTGGGGTATATTAGCTATTTCGCCGACAGTAACTGTATCGTTTCGCGCTGCTAAAGTATCACGTTGGTTAATCAGATAGATACTGATTAAAGTCAGGAAAACACCTATCCACTGTAACGGACTGAGGACTTCTGAGAGGAAAAGATTGCCGAATAGTAGGGCAAAGACGGGTGTGAGGAAGGTAAGGGAACTAAGACTGGTGAGACTGCCACTAGAGGCAAAGTAGAAGAATAACCCATAGGCGATCGCACTGCCAAATACGGTAGCATAACTCAAAGCCACTAAATCAGATGTTCCTAAATTCTCCCACTGCTGAGATTCCACAACTGATGAAATTCCCCATAGTGGCAATCCACCTAAAATCATGTGCCATCCCGTAGCGCTTACTGGGTCAGCATGGCGGCAGACAAACCGAATCAACACTGTTCCCACTGCCATTGATAGCGCTGCTAACAGCATCAACCACTCGCCACTAGCAAACAAATCTTGCCAGCTGCCAATTGTAATATTTGCGCCTGAGTCGAGAAAATGTAAAATCCACTCATCAGGTAAGCCAATTAAACTAATACCTGCGACTCCCAAGCCTAGCCCCAGCCATCCCCAAAAACCAATGTGTTCTTGGAATAGCCACAACGACAGCAAGGCAACAGCCAACGGTTGCGAGTCAATCATCACAGACCCTAACCCCGCACTGGTTCTGACTAATCCCTCTGCCAAAAAGCCTTGAAACAGCGTCCCATCTACGAGAGCAAATAAGGCAATCCACAGCCATGCAGCCCAACCTTTCGGCTGGGGTTTACCCATGAATGCTGTTGCAATCAGAATTAACACCCCTGCTGGTATCAAACGCACTCCCGCCATGAATAGCGGTGTGGTGTGGGGTATGACTCCTTTCATGGCTACCATTGCCGTCCCCCATAGGAAAAAGGGAGCAATTAACAAGAAGGGAAGTTGAGATGCACTGAGTTTCAATTGCATGGGTTTGCAGATGCCTTTGTTTAACAAGCGCAAAAATTGCTTTACCCAATTTTACCGAATTGTATTATGGTTTTGCGATCGCGTAGCCTTAGGGACTTCCAAATAAAAAAATATCCAATTATTTTATCCAATTATTTATTGTGGGGTGGGCTGAAAACCCCGCCTTTGGTTACTGAGCGGGCTTTTCAGCCCACCCCAGAAGATGGAATAATTTATTTCTTGGAAATCCCTTATAGAGTTTTTCGTTTGTATGCAATACACTCTGACCTCTCTCCAAAAAGGAGCTACCGTGTACACACAAGTCTCTCTTAATACAATTTACGGTTTATGGAATAGCCCAAAGAAACCTCAAGAAAGGTTGCCGAATCAATTTTAACAAAGTATGTTCAGTTTAATTCCCCTGCCTCTACAGGCAGCACGTTTTGATGCCTAATTGGAATCCCCGTCACAAAACTTAATTACGAATTACGTTAGCGAGTCATCGAGCGTCATTACTCATTACGAATTATTTGAATGTGGTTCTTCTGTGGATCGCGCCTTTGGCACTCTCTCGAATAATAAATATATCAACTCAGCCTAAAGGATGTTTACTTCTTTTTCCAAGCCCAATTAGATTTAGAAATGTAAACTTTTTAGTAACTTTATCGCCCCATCTGCTTATTTCTTCCAAGGTAGTTTAGTCCCCATTTCAGTTAATGCAGAAAAGATGAGATAGAGAATGAGTAACCCAGCACCCACACAGAAAGCCAGTAAATCGTTATCCATAAATGCTATTTACTAAAACTTCGCTAATCATAGCGGAATCAACTAATCTTTAGCGTTTTTCTGAGTCTGCAATCTTTGATATTCTGGGTGCAAACTGTACCAGCCATACCAGTAACGAACTGTTAGCCAGATGGCTGAAAGAAAACCCGCTAGGCTGAGGGTTTAAGAAAGCAATATGCTTTTCTGCTGATTAAATAAATTTAAGTTAAATATGCGATCGCTTAGACATCAGGCAACAAAGCTAATAACTCAATCACCCGACGAACGGTAAGGCGCAGATTACGGCTTTGATTAATTATCCTTTGATTGTAAATAGACCATATTGTAGGGGTTTAGCATTGCTAAACCCTTACGGATGATGTGGCTTTTCACGTTATACATATTTACTCTTTATTGTCAATGCGTAAGTCCTAAATTAAAGTAAAATAAGAAGTCTTTAAGTATTAGGAGCAGCCATGTACGTGCTAATTGGTGGAGCAGGCTTAGTGGGGCTTACTTTGGCTCAAAAATTGGTAGAACTAGGGCATACGGTTGCCGTCATTGATATTGACCCTACCGCCTGCCGATATGCCCGTGAACAAGTCGGCGCGATGGCTTTTGAAGGCAGTGCTGTGAGTACAGAAGTATTATTAGAAGCTGGGATTCGTAAAGCCAACGCTCTAGCAGCTGTCCTCAGAAGTGATGCCCTCAACTTAGCAATGGTAACTCTCGCTAAACACTACGGTGTTAGCCATACTCTGAGTCGAATGCGCCACCCCGATTTTGCCGAGCCGCTGCGTATAGCAGGAGCCAACCATATTATTAGTACCGTTGAACTCGCAGTTTCTACAATGGTGAATGCCATTGAGTATCCGCAAGTAGAATCAATGATGCATTTTGAGCAGGGACAGATTGAAGTTTTAAAACTTTCTATTCCCAACAGTTGCTATGTAGCCAATCGTAGCGTTGCCGAAATTGCTCAAGATTCTCGGTTTCCCAATGGTTCTCTGATTATCGGCTATCAACCTCACCCTCACGAGGATTTAATGATTCCTAATGGCAGTACAGTCATAAAACCGGGTTCGACTCTACTGATTGTGACCAAACCAGGGTCTTTACATGAAGTTATTAATTTTATTGAAGGTTGTAAATAGTTTTGATGAAGCTGTATCCACATATTTATTTAGTAATTGCAGTTATTCTGCTTGCATCTTGTAAACCAATTCAAAATTCACCAAAGTCACAACCAGTTACTAGTCAGCCAACCCCATCTAACAAGATAGTGACTTTAGATAGTAACTTCAAGATAGCAATGGGTCAAACCATTTATGTACCGGCCTATTCTCATATTTATCATTACAATCGACAGGAGATTTTTAATTTAGCGGTTACGCTCAGTATTCGGAACACAGATTTGGTCAATCCGATCATTATTAGTTCTGTGCGCTACTATGACTCGGCTGGGAAGTTAGTTAAGCAGTATTTAGAGCGTCCTATTCAACTTGATGCGCTAGCTTCCACAGATTTTTTTATTAATACGAATGATACCAGTGGTGGCTTAGGCGCCAACTTTATTGTAGAGTGGGTATCTCAAACAGAAATAACTGAACCGATAGTAGAGGCAGTCATGATTGGTACTGACTTTCAGCAAGGAATTTCTTTTACCAGTCGTGGTAAGGTGATTAAAAGTCAAAACAATAAACGTTCATTGCCGAAACAAGGGTCTTGAACAGCTATTAAAATAATTCGTAATTCGTAATTCGTAATTCGTTAGGACTTACGCAAAATTATACGCTGTAGTGGCAATTCATGTAGCTTTAGCTTCCCGCAGGGTATTGCCCCGCTTGATATAGCAATCATATTTGATTTCTGAAAAAATATCGGTAGTCTTGTAGTGGACCCGCTAGGCTAAAATGTTGCAAAAAAATTGTCGGTTGGGTGGAGGCTTTGCGTAACCCAACATCCTGATAATCAGTTGGGTTGCACTCCGCTCCACCCAACCTACGTCTACGTTTAATACATTATTTTAGCCTAGACAGTCCACTACGTGCATTTCAAAAATCAAATACTAGTCTTATAGAAGCTCAAGCAACTTAAACCCACGAAACTTGTTAATCATCATCAAGTCGGAGCAACTGTTCATCAACGATTTGTATCCGCCCTCGCACAATATCTTCCGAGAGAATTCGTTTACGCATTGCTTCGTTGAGCGCTCCTTTTTCGGCTAACAGTAAACGACGGCGAATAGCATCAAGTTTAATGCGCCCACCACTTTTAGCTTCAAACTCATCGGGACGGCGATTATAAAATTCTCGTAGCGCCTTTTCTGCCCCTGCTATTCGCACCTGATAAGTTGAGCGCATTTCTTCATAGATAGCTCTTGGTAATACCCCTGACTTCAACAAGCTATCTAATTCATCCTGTGCTGCTTTACCTGTCATCAGTTGAGCTTGCAATTCTTCAACCTGGTGCTGAGTCTCTGAAAATTGAGATAATTTTAAGCGTTTTACTAACCAAGGCAAGCTTAAACCTTGTCCGACTAATGACACCAGTACACTGCCGAAGACTAAAGTAATCAGGAATTCTCGCCCTGGCAATGTGGTAGGTAAACTCAAAGCCAGAGCCATTGAGAGTGAACCCTTGATATTACCTAAAAAAAGTAAATGTTGCCAGCGCAGCGGAATTGGGCGGTCAAACCAACGAACCACTGCCAGCAGAGGATAGACCGTAAGAACTCGCCCGACTTGATACGCCAAAACTGTAAGAAGAACAGCAGGTAAAGTCCTCCAGAGCGTCACTGGGTTTATTTCTGCACCAATCAGCAGAAAAATAAAGGTGTTGACAGTAAAACCGGCATATTCCCAGAAACTTAACAAGGTGATGCGACTAGAAGCAGAAGTATTGCGAGACAGCCCAAGATTCCCAAAAATTAATCCAGCTACAACTACAGCTACAGCGCCTGATACATCTAGAAATTCCCCAACCTGAAAAGTTGCTAATGCAACTGCGACCGTCAGTAAGAGACTGCTAAGGGGATCATCTAAACGGGCGAATACAGGTATGCTTAAGTAACCCAAGACTAACCCCACGAGGCAGCCTCCTAGAGCTATCAATAGCAGTTGTTGAATTCCATCTAGTAACGTCAGCGAACCTGTCGAATATACTTGCAAAATCAGGTTGAATGCAACTAGGGCAGCGCCATCGTTGAATAGGGTTTCTCCTTCAACGATGGTAGAAAGCCGCGAGGGCACTGGTATTTCCTTAAATAGGGCAATTATTGAAACTGTATCAGTATTTGCCAGCATTACCCCTACAAATAAAGCAGGTATCCAAGTCAGCCCCAGCAAAAATTTCAACAGAACGGCAATAATAGCACTGGAAAGCACAGCTCCAGGGCCAGCCAAGAGAGCAATTGGTTTAAACGTGCTGCGTAGGCGGCTGACATCTGTATTGATGCCAGCTTCAAAGAGTAGAATTGGCAGGAAAAGATTCAAAACCAGGGATGGGTCTAAACCAATGCGACGAGACAATAACTCAGTGATTGGCAGACCAGCCAACACTAAACCCGTGACATAAGGGACGCGTAACCGACGGGATAGCAGGGCTACACCAGTGGCAACGAGCAGGAGAATAATTGAAATCTTGATTAATTCGGTAACATTCACTTAAGATACTGAAAATTTATTTTAGTTCCATTGATAAACGTTGCCAAAAAGGTAATACAAATGTCAAATTTCTGTAATGCCTCTATAGAAATACTTAGTTTCATTTATAGGTATAAACAGATTATCTCTTTAGTAATTGTAGTATTAAAGGACACCAATATTAGCAGTCGATTAGCCTCAATTTGGCAAGAAAGGTGTGAAGTAATGACTGCCGCAAAACCTCATAACTTAACATTTTGCAGGTTAGCGATCGCTTTCACGAATTTCCGGAGTTTCAGTCCATATAGGTTGAGCGATCGTCATCATTTCTATCCGTCAGACTGCAACACAGGTGCTTGATGAACTCAGAGCAATAAAATCCCATAACATATCATTGTGTCATTTGTCAAGTCCAACTTTAGGTAAACTTCAGCCACAGTGTACTAGTAAAATTCTGGTAAAAGTGCTAAAGGTAAATGGTTGGTAGCTTGAGAAGTACACATGAAAACCACTGGTATTCATCATGTAGCTATTATTTGTTCTGACTACGATCGCTCAAAAAATTTTTATGTAGAAGTTTTAGGCTTTTCGATTATTCAAGAGGCTTTTCGCGCCGAAAGAAATTCTTATAAATTAGATTTAAAAGTTGCACAAAATACCCAAATAGAGCTATTCTCTTTCACAAATCCTCCAGAACGGGCTAGTAAACCAGAAGCTTGTGGTTTAAGGCATATTGCTTTTAAAGTTGAGGATGTTGAGCAAACTGTTTTTTATTTAAAATCGAAAGGGTTAGAAGTAGAAAATATCAGAATTGATGAAATTACAGGGAAGAAATTTACTTTCTTTAAAGACCCTGATAATTTGCCGTTAGAGATTTATGAATATTCGACTTAAATATGATCATCAGAGAATATAAACTATCTGATACTAAAGGTAAGGTGACTGGCGGTAATTAGGGGGAATAGAGATTGTACTTAGGGACTTCCAAGAAATAAATTACTACTACTTGTGGGGTGGGCGACACGAGAGCCCAGTAACCAAAGGCTCTCGTGTCGCC
>NZ_JBTYKD010000111.1:0-3702 GCF_054880495.1 Nostoc sp. | reverse complement strand
GCAGGTTAATAAACCCTTGAATTTGTATTAGTCCACGGAGGCGGACTTTGGTTGTGTAGTAGCGAATTATATTCGCCCAATACTTTTAAAATATCCTCTAAGGGGCAGACCGTAGTTATGAAGAATGTACTCATATTTATTCTCAGCATTCAGCTGAAACGCTCTAAGTTTGTTCAGCAAGTTAATGGTTTTACCCTGATAGAACTTTTGGTAGGCTTATTGATAGCATTCCTCGTGCTGACACCACTGCTAGGATTCATGGTTAATATTCTCAGTACAGATCAGAAGGAGCAAGCAAAGGCAAGTTCTGAACAAGAAATCCAGACAGCAGTTGATTACATTGCCAATGATTTACAACAAGCTGTCTACATATATAATGGAGCTGCACTGACTACCAATTCAAACACTGTCCCAGGAAGCTCAGGAATTCAAGACCAAATACCCCCTGTTAAAAAAGCTGGTATTTGTGATTCTTCTAATACTACTGTTAGTTGTCAACCAATTCTGGTGTTTTGGAAACGCAAGTTTCTCGCAGGTGCGATTACACTTTCCAGCAGCACTACAGGCAGCACTACAGCAAACAAAATAGATGACACTTTTGTTTACTCATTAGTTGCCTATTATTTAATCAAAGATAGTAATCCTACTTGGTCAAATGCGGCTCGTATTGCCAGATTTGAAATTAGCGATGGAGTCCTGGCTGCTAGTGGTACTACTACTGGTACTGCTGGGAATTGTGGTACTGACTATCCCAATGACAAATATATTGACACCAGCCACTGCCCCGATGCAGGTTTTCAGCGTTTTAACCTGAATCTAGCAAGTGCCACAGGTCTAACTCAGAAAATGAATTCATGGAAAACAGCCTCAACAGCTTACAGTCAACAACCTTTAGTACTAATTGATTATATCGATCAAACCCTTATTGGTTCAACAACTCTTACTTGCCCAACGGCAGCACTTAACTCAGCCATAACTCCAACACTTAGCCCAGGTAGTTTAATGGGCTTTTATACTTGCGTTGATGTTCCCAACACGACAGCACAAGTGTTTTTACGAGGCAATGCACTAGCGCGGTTGCAAACTAGCAATTTCGATTACTCTTCAACTAACCAAACTTACTTTCCAACAGCAAATGTCCGCGTGCAGGGACATGGATATTTATTTAGTAAATAAACTTGATAATACACAGCACAACTAATGATGGGGCATTATGGACAACCTAACTTTAAAGTTATTCGACACTAAGATGTGTAATAAAGATACCAAGGAGCTATTTCATCCTCAACAGGATGCTGGCTTTACTTTAATAGAATTAGTAGTAGTAATCCTGATGATCGGAATTTTATCAGCGATCGCAGTTCCTAGTTGGCTTGCCTTTGTAAATCGACAGCAGGTAAATAAGGCTGACGACGCCGTTTTAGCCGCACTGCAAGAAGCACAGAGCCAAGCTAAGAAAACTAAACTTAGCTACAGTGTTAGTTTTCAGAAAAATAGCGCAGATCAAGATATATACGTTGCTATTTATAATCCTAATGCTTATCCTACTAGTGCTGTACCCCCTATAGCCCTCCCATGGAAACTTTTAGGGGGAGATGTGGGAGCCAATTCTAATCAATTACTGCTGGGGGCAAATCTCAGTAGTACAAACATTGTCAATACTACTTCTAGTGTATCCCCCCCTGCTTCAAGTCCGTTAGCAACTTCAGCATCTCCACCTCCATCAACGATTACCTTTGACTATATGGGAGCTTTACCAACTTTACCAACTCCAAGCTTTGGAACAGCTACAGGGTTAAAAATAGTGGTAGCTGTACCAAGCTCTGCAAACTCTACAACATTGCCTAGTACTGTACAGCGATGCGTCATTGTGGAAACTCTCTTGGGAACAATGGTCACAGCAAAAGACGATCAATGCAATTAAGTAGTTTAGGTAGCAATATTTATTCAAAAATACGCAATACCACTGTATATAAAACTGCACATTGATAGCAAAATTGAAACATCATGTGCAGTTTTAATGTTTGATAGATTTATTTAAGAGCCACTGAGAAATTAGCCATTGGCTGAACATATAAAAAGCGTCATAATCAAAACCTCAAAATGTAACTTTTGTCAAATGACTGAAAACCTTGACTTTACTGTAGCTATCCCAACTTATAACGGTGAAAGTCGTTTGCCTGAACTACTAGAACGACTACAAAACCAACTTCACACCGAAAATTTATCTTGGGAAATTATAGTTGTAGACAACAACAGCACTGATAATACAGCTAAAGTTGTCCAAAGCTGTCAACAAAATTGGCAGTGTCCTTATCCACTAAAGTACTTATTTGAAACGAAACAGGGAGCAGCATACGCCAGACAAAGGGCAATTGAAGAAGCTAAAGGCAGATTTATAGGTTTTCTTGATGATGACAATTACCCAACATCCAACTGGGTAGCAGCAGCTTATACTTTTGGTGAACAGCATCCTTTAGCTGGTGCTTATGGTGGCCAAGTTCATGGTGAGTTTGAAGTTGAACCACCAGAAAACTTTAAGAAAATAGCTTGTTTTTTAGCCATTACCGAGAGAGGTACAGAACCCTACCAATACAAAGCTCACATGAAAATGCTACCGCCAGGAGCCGGCTTAGTAGTTCGCAAGCAGGCATGGGAGAGAACAGTTCCTAAAAATCTAGTTTTAAATCATAAAGGTAGAGAAGCTGGGTTAGCCAGTGAAGATTTAGAAGCAGTACTACATATCCAGCTAGGAGGTTGGGACATTTGGTACAACCCAGAAATGTGTATTTACCATAAAATCCCAGCATGGCGATTCCAAAGAGAATATTTAATTAGTTTATTTCGCTGTGTGGGTTTAAGTCGGCATCACCTTCGTATGTTGAGAATACAACCTTGGCAAAGACCTCTGATGAGTTTAGCCTATTTAGTTAATGATTTACGCCAAATTATATTTTACGCACTCAAATATCGAGGTAAGTTTCAAAGTGACTTAATTGCTGCTTGCGAGATTGAACTGCTCATGAGTAGCTTTATCAGTCCTTTTTACCTATTTAAAAAAAGATATTTCAATAACTAGTTATTAGCCTATCAAAAGTTATAATAAAAAAATATAAATTGTGGTAATTAAAATGGATAAATTAATTGAAAATCAACTTTTAGACTTTACTGTAGCTATTCCTACATATAATGGTAGAAACCGATTACCTCAGATCTTGGACTTACTTTTGAACCAAACAGGAGTAGAACACTTGAATTGGGAAATTATTATTGTTGATAACAATAGTTCCGATAAGACAGCCGAGTTAATTCAGCATTACCAAAAAAGCTGTAGTAATAACTTTCCTTTAAATTACTTCCTAGAAACTAAACAGGGAGCCGCTTTTGCAAGGTTGCGGGCTGTGCGCGAAGCCGGAAGCCAGCTTATTGGATTTTTAGATGATGATGTCCTACCTGCGCTTGATTGGGTTGCACAAGCTGTAGCCTTTGGGAAAGAGTATCCTCACGCCGGAGCATATGGCGGTCAAATTCATGCTGAATACGCAGTAAAACCGCCAGAAAATTTTGAAAGAATTCAAGCTTTTTTAGCTATTAGAGAAGATGGTCCAAATCCACATTTGTTTGATGCGGATAATTTAAGACTTCCTCCTGGTGCAGCGCTTGTTGTTCGCAAACAAGTATGGTGTGAAAATGTACCACAAC
>NZ_JBTYKD010000110.1:0-2109 GCF_054880495.1 Nostoc sp. | reverse complement strand
TGGGATTAAAATCGCTGACCTGTGGTAACTTCAAATCTAACTTCTCCTTGGTCGCTAATTCCGAAGTCGCCTCGAATCAGCCCAAAGGGTGACTTGACTCGTAATCCTAAGCCGTAACCAAAGCCACTTCCAGGTTTGTCTCGCAGCACTCCTGGTTCTCCTAGCACGGTGTCGCTAGATCCGAAATCTGAGGCGAAGTCAGTAAAGAAAACTCCTCCGATTGACTGAAAAATTGGGAAACGATATTCCAGCGAAGCTAAACCATAACTTCGACCACTGGCCACTTTACCATAACCGTAACCCCTAACAGAATCTAGTCCGCCAATATTAAAGGCATCAGCTGGTGGAAAGTCCCCAATAGTTGTGCCAATTTGTAAATTAATCGCCAACATTTCTGGATTATCAGTTGGTCTACCCTTACCTATCCAACTGACTGGTAAATACTTAATATAGTTTCCCCGTAGGCGGTTGCTGGAAATATTGCCCAGTCCAATAGGAATCGCTTGTTCTGTGCTGAGGGTGAGGATTGATCCTTGAGTGGGATTGTCTCGGCGATCGCGTTGATCTTTGGATACAGCAAATGATATTGTAAATAGATCATCAATGCCAGTACCGCTCACAGATAGGGGACTCCCTAAGCTATCGACCTGTGCAACGTTATATTCGTGATCGCGTAGGCTAATTCTGGTATAGTTGAGAGCCACTGATGTATCCCAATCATCAAAAGCTCCTAAAACTCCCACAGAACCGCCAAATCTTCCCTCTCGCACTCTGTCGCCGTTAGATAATCTGATATCTTCGTTGAAGGTTCCCGATATATCTCGACGGCGAAAAGCTCTAATGCTATAGCCTAAGCGGTTTGGTTCATCACGACGATAAGGGCTAGTGAATTGACCATTAAACTGGACATCTTTACTGCTTATCTGCAAAAGTGTATCTAATTTATCGTTAACACCACTGACATTCGCATCTTTATAACCTACTCGACCGTATAGCCCAACGTCATCGTTATTACCGCCTCCTAAGAGTAGAGAAGGGAAGCTACGCTCTTTGATTTCATAGATGATATTAACGCTAGAAACATCTTCTTCAGGGTAAACATTGACTTTATCAAATGACTCTAATCTTCTCAATCGTTGCAAGTCTACTTCAAGTAAATCTTTACGAAATACCTGGCCAGGTTTGAGTCTCAGCAGACCTATGATAAAATCTTTCTGAGTACGCCCTTTAATCGGTTGACCTTTATCATCGCGCCATTCACCTTTTTGGTTAATAAAACGAATCTGGATATCTTTGACAACTTTCTGAGAAAATTCCATCGCCTGGGTATGTACTGAAGTCGCTCTTATATAATCACCATATTTAGCATACCCTCCCTCTATCTGGATTGTAGCCTCTGGTGTCACAATCCCACCAGCCCCATCCTGAGTAGAAGATTGCAAGTCTGCAAGGGCTTCTCGATTTTCCGTACCCACTAACATTAGTGCGATCGCAACTACAATTATTTTAACTAGCATATTGAAAATCCGTTACTTATTAAGCTTATGACATAGAAGTTGCGCTGCTGCCAGGAGAAGGCATAGTCTGGGAAATAGAACCAATGCCCGAAAATTATGATCGAGAAATACTTAGATTTTAAGCTCTTGTTTGGCTTTTTTATAGATAATTACAGTGGAGCATTATTTATTAAATCCACTTACATATAAAAAGCCATGAGAGAAAAACCTAAACAACAAATGCGTATCTGGGCGATGTTGTGTCATTTTTCGGCTTTGTTGGGGTGGATATTATTGTTTTTTTTGGTATTTATTGGAATCCCTTTATATTTACCCCTAAATCTTTTAGCTCCGTTGATGATTTGGCGATTTAAAAAAGCACAATATCCCTGGATTGATTTTCAAGGAAAGGAATCATTGAATTTTCAAATTACTTGGACATTATATACTCTAATTCTCATGGTAATCTCCTTATTTGTGGTGTTAACTACTTTTAGTTTGGCAGCGACTATTAATGGTTCAGTTAATCAACTAAAAATAATTCTAGATACTTTACTAATTGTGTTCATGTCATTAATTTTATTAATCCTAATAGGACAATCATTTGTAGTGA
>NZ_JBTYKD010000109.1:0-5319 GCF_054880495.1 Nostoc sp. | reverse complement strand
GTCTTCTCAAAGCAACTTTTTTCTTAAGTTGACACGCATGAGCATTGCTGTGCCCCTACGACAGATGTGGTTCAAATACATGAAAACTGCTGTAATGCCCAGTCTTAAAATATCTGCTCAAAAGCCTCAATTAGGCTGTTAACTTCCTCAAGAGTGTTGTAATGCACCATACTCACCCGGACTATTCCGCCTTGCGATGCTAATCCCAGGTATTCAATCAGCCGTTTAGCATAGAAGTCCCCGTAGCGAATCCCAATATAATGTTGGTCAATTTTTGCCGGAATGGTTGAGCTATTTATTCCATCTACCACAAAAGATATAGTTGGCACACGGGATTCACGATCAGCCTTTGATTGACCAATCACTCGCACATGAGACTTACTGTTGAGGTAATTTAGGAGGCGATCGCTAATCTTTTCTTCATGTATGCTAATTAAATCAAACGCCTGTACCATTTGATTTCTCAAATCAGGTGAAGTTTGATTCCCGTAGTGCAATTGTGCTAACTCACTTAAATAATCACATAAACCTAACATTCCATAACTTAATTCAAAATTGACATTTCCTAACTGAAATTTATAAGGTATATCTGTCTGTTCAATAAAATAATGGTTAAGACCAGGCAATCTTAATAAATGTTCTTCTTTACCATAAAGTAAGGCATGATGTGGCCCATAGACTTTATAACAACTCAAAGCATAGAAATCAACATCTAAATCTTGGACATCAACTAATCTATGGGGTGCATAAGCTACACCATCTACACAAATCATTGCGTTGCGATCGTGTACAAATGCAGCAATTTCTTTAATCGGGTTAATGGTTCCCAGAACATTAGAAGCATGAGTTAAAGCTACTAGTTTGGTACGTTTATTCATCAATGTTTCTAAATCTGCTAAATCAAGCTCTAAGGTATCTGGGTGAATTTCCCATACTTTAACCTTCATTCCTTGTTTTTCAAGAGCGAACCAAGCACCAATATTGGACTCATGGTCACAATTAGTAACAATAATCTCATCACCAGATGTGAAGGTTTGACTCAAACAAATTGAGAGAACTTTCAACATCATTGTAGTAGATGGTCCCATCACCACTTCTTTAGAAGAATTGGCATTAATGAAAGTAGCCATTCCCCTAGTTGCTAAAGCTAATCGTTCTCCTGCAAGTTGAGAAACTGCATAAGAAGCTCCCAACTGAACATCAGAACTCAGGAGAAATTCGCTAATTCTATCTACTACTTTTTTCAGGGTTTGTGAACCGCCAGCATTATCAAAAAAAGTCCATTCACCAGCGAGGGCGGGAAAATATTGGCGAACTTTATCAAGATTCAAGAGCATAGTATAAGTTTTGTAGACAATCTTCTTTACCCTAGTTTACCTTTTGGCAAGTCTTCCACAGAGCATTTATAGCAATCGCCAAAGCCGTTAGGACAGTTGGCGGGAAACGCCCCTTCAACAGCGTACTTTGTGATTTTATTGCTGTCCTAAGCTACCTGTCCGTTGCTATACATCCTCTTTTGGTGTTTACAGCTTGTTGTGACAGCCTTCTTGCTCTGCAAAAATCTCTCTAAAGGGGGTGTACATGACGACCAAAAGAGTATAGTAGTGACATATCTAACTTCCAGCAAGGGTTAGTGTCTTGATTCTTCACAATTCTCGCCAATTTTATTTGATCAGTTTAAGGTAGAGTCAAAGCAATTATTGTTTTGATTCATAATTCCTTAATTGAAAACAAAGGAACGACCTATGAACACTACAGTTAAATATGACATCCAGGTTATCAAGGAAGAAGCACTTCAACTTGTTAAAAAGAGGCTTGTTAACCGTCAGCAGCCAATTTCTAGCCTCTGTAAATATATTCCTGATCGTGACTGGGTTAATTTTGAACAGGAGTTAGAGAAAAACGAATTTCTTCTCAGAGATAGAATTATTGACCTACTCAATCAAGAATCTTGGGAAGACGATTGAGGCTGTATTTAGAAGCTGAACCTCATTAGCCGCATCCCAATAAAATCAAAATTACAAATTAATTTTTCAGAATTAAAAAGCCTCGGATTAAGTCGAGGGTTATAAAAGTAAGTAATAAATCTTGATGAATGGGTTAAGTGCTTGAGAAGAGGAGAGAAGCAGCGCTAGCCTAGCAATACTTCTCTGCTAAAGGGGCTACGGTGTACACATTGTTTATCCAATAGCCCAAAGAAACCTCACCCTGGTTCTGCTACGCAAAACCTGTCCCTCTCCGTGAGTTCGGAGAGGGATTAAAGTTAGGACAGGGTGACAATTTTTTTCCCTTGTCCTTCCGAAGTTCTGGCTAATCCAGCTGATGTATATGGTTAGGAAAATTAATGATAAGTTAGCGACTTCCAACAAATAAATTATCTAATCTTGTGGGGTGGGCATCTTGCCCGCCTTTGGCTATGGGCTTTCGTGTCGCACACCCCACAATAAGTAGTTGAGTATTTTTTTATTTGTCAGTCCCTTAGCGATCGCTCAAATTTTGCTGTACTGCTGAATCGAGAATAGTGAAAAACTAATCTGCTCTCTCATCCCCTAGATTTGAAGTTTTCACAGCCTTTCACCCCAGAGCTAGACGCAAAGATTTTTAGAGTAATTTACGATTGGGCGGGAAACGTACCTCACAGAGCTGGAGACCGGAAAGAAAAATGAGGTCCTGACCTAGCTAAATTTCTGGAATTCGTCATCATGTATGAACTAGTTCAAACTGTCTTCAACGGTGATGAAAAAACTGATCTGCATCAGTTGATTTATGCGTTGAGTGCTTCAGGTAAGCATTACTTCCTGAGAAATGAGATTTTGCAAGCTTTTGCCGATTACTGTCATCAATCCCAAAAGCCAGCCTATTTTTACTACTCTTCTTCTGTTGGCAAACTGATACACTCTACTCACGAAATAATTCTTGAAGAGGAAAGTACTTGGTTAGTGGTTCGACCGAGGATTGCTAACCAAGAAGTTTGGCAACTGACAGCCGATAGCAAGTTCGAGCAGATGACGCCTCAAGCGCTGCTAGATGTGAGAGATCGCCTAGTCAACCGCTACCAAAACCACATCCTCGAAATCGATCTCCACCCCTTCTATGAGAGTTCCCTAAGAATCGACGATGCCAGAAATATCGGTCAAGGTTTAGCCTTCCTCAACCGTTACCTGTGCAATCAATTGTTCACTGACCCGGAATATTGGTTAGAAAAGTTATTTCAAGCATTACAGGGGCTGCAATACGATGGTATTCGCCTGCTGTTTAGCGATCGCATTACCTCCGGTATTCAGTTAGCCAAACAAATTAAACAAGCGCTCAAATTCCTAAGTGAGCTTGAGCCTGATGAACCATATCAAAAATTTAGCTTAGACTTCCGAGAATTAGGCTTTGAGCCGGGTTGGGGTAACACTGCGGCGCGAGTCTCCGAAACCCTAGAACTCCTCGACCGACTCATTTACTCCCCAGAACCTGGCATTTTAGAAACATTTGTAGACCGCGTTCCTGCTGTCTTTCGCGTCGTCCTGATTTCCATCCACGGCTGGGTGGGACAGAAAGATGTTTTGGGAAGAAATGAAACACTCGGTCAAGTTATCTACGTCCTCGAACAAGCTCGCAGCTTAGAAAAGGAACTGCGTGAACATATCAAACTCGCTGGACTCGACCTGCTGGGCATTAAACCCCATGTAATTATTCTGACTCGGCTCATCCCTAACTCTGAAGAGACATTTTCCAACCTGCCCTTAGAAAAAATCCAAGATACTGAAAATGCTTGGATATTGCGGGTTCCTTTTGGTGAATTTAATCCTGACGTTACTAACAATTGGATTTCTAAATTTGAGATTTGGCCTTATTTAGAACAATTTGCTTTAGATGCAGAAAAAGAATTACTAGCTCAATTCCAAGGCAAACCTAATCTGCTCGTCGGCAATTACAGCGACGGTAATTTAGTAGCTTTTCTCTTATCTCGCCGGATGAAAGTTACCCAGTGCAACATTGCCCATTCTTTAGAAAAGCCTAAACATCTATTTAGCAATTTATATTGGCAAGATTTAGAAGAAGAATATCACTTCTCGGTACAATTTACTGCTGATTTAATTAGCATGAATGCAGCCGATTTCATCATCACATCGTCCTATCAAGAAATTGTCGGCACACCCGACAGCATAGGTCAATATGAGTCGTATAAGTGCTTTACGATGCCGCAACTTTATCATGTGGTTGATGGAATTGATTTGTTTAGTCCTAAATTCAATTTAGTGCCACCGGGAGTAAATGAGAATATTTTCTTTCCCTATAGCCAAAAAGAAGACCGAGATTCTAACTTTGGCAAACAAGTTCACGACCTACTCTTTAGCCGCGAAGACCCCCAAATCTTTGGTAAGTTAGATCACCCTCAGAAGCGACCAATCTTTGTTGTTGATACCATCACTTCAATCAACAATCTCACTGGTTTAGCGGAATGCTTTGGCAAAAGTCAGGCGTTGCAAGAGCGTTGTAACCTGATCCTTTTAAGTAGTAAACTGCATCCATATCAAGCTATCAACTCAGACGAAGCAGAAGAAATTCAAAAACTCTACGACATTATTGAGCAATATCATCTCAATGGCAAGATTCGCTGGGTGGGGATGCGTATCCCTAGCAGTGAACTCGGCGAAGCCTACCGAGTAGTTGCAGATTCTCAGGGGTTTTATGTCCATTTTGCTCACTTTGAATCTTTCGGACGGAGTATTTTGGAAGCGATGATTTCCGGCTTGCCTACTTTCACTACTCAATTTGGTGGATCTTTAGAAATTATCGAGAACCAAGAAAACGAGTTTAACGTTAATCCTACAGACTTAGAAGGCACAGCAAAGAAAATTTTAGACTTCCTGGAAAAATGCGATACTCATACCGAATACTGGCAGGAAGTTTCAGAATGGATGAGTCAGCGAATTCATCACAAATATAATTGGCATTTACATAGCAATCAATTACTACTGCTTGCTAAAATGTTTACTTTTTGGAACTTTGTTGCTCCCGAAAATAACGAAGCCAGAGATCGGTACATGGAAGCCTTATTTCATCTCATTTATAAACCCAGAGTTGAAAAGATTTTGGAAAAGCACATGGGGGGGTGAGGGAGTGGGGGATGAGGGGACAAGGGGGACAAGGGGGACAAGGAAAATTAGAGACTCGTTCATCCACCTTTGAACTCCGTTCATCCACCTCGGAACTCCGTTCATCCACCTCGGAACTCCGTTCATCCACCTTTGAACTCCGTTCATCCACCTTTGAACTCCGTTCATCCACCTTTGAACTCCGTTCATCCACCTTTGAACTCCGTTC
>NZ_JBTYKD010000108.1:0-5821 GCF_054880495.1 Nostoc sp. | reverse complement strand
TTCTTTCATATAGGGAGTTGTGTATTTTATCTATATTAACTAGATCCAGCTTATCGTTATGTGTAATTTTTCACAACTCATTTAGGATTGCTATATACTTTAGCAACTAAACTAGTAGAGGTCAAGCATGTTGTCAACTAAAATTTATGCTAACTCAGGAAGACTATAATACTCACAACCACGTTAAATACTTGATTAACTATCATTTTGTATTTATACCTAAACGCCGCAAGAAAGTTTTAATAGGAGAGGTAGCAACTAGAGCTAGACAGATATTTGCTGAATTAGCTATAGAGAAAAATTGGGATATTCTTGCCTTAGAAGTAGCACCTGACCACCTTCACTTATTTGTTAGTGTCAAGCCTACAGATACTCCACATTTAGTAATTAAGGCTTTTAAAGGACGAAGCAGTTATCTTCTAAGAAAAGAATTTCCTGTCCTTTTAAAACTCCCCTCACTATGGACAAGTAGTTATTTTGTGAGTACTGCTGGTAATATAAGTAGCGAGGCGGTTAGAAAGTATATTGAAGATCCTCATCATGCATCAAATTAGAAAGAAAATGCCACTGCGACTAAAGTCGCTCGTGCCGCTTTCCTCTCAGCACTAAAGTGTCTGAGTTTCCCGCATCCCGCGTATCCCTATGAGATGATGATCGGCATTACACAGCTTTCATATCTAGCTCAAACAATTTTGAATTTTGAATTATTATGACTCCCCTAGTTGGTATTATTATGGGCAGCGATTCTGATTTGCCCACCATGAAAGATGCGATCGCAGTTTGTGAAGAATTTGGGGTTGAGAGCGAAGTAGCGATCGTTTCTGCTCATCGTACCCCAGAACGTATGGTAAAATATGCTCAACTTGCACACCAACGTGGTATTAAGGTAATTATTGCTGGTGCCGGTGGTGCTGCTCATCTGCCTGGAATGGTAGCGTCTTTAACTCCACTTCCTGTGATCGGTGTTCCTGTACCTACTCGTAACTTACAAGGTGTTGATTCTTTGTATTCTATTTTACAAATGCCTGCGGGTATTCCTGTAGCAACAGTAGCGATCGGTAATGCCAAAAATGCCGGACTTTTAGCAGTACAAATCCTCGCAACTCAGCAACCAGAATTGCTAGAAAGAGTGCAGCAATATCGCCAAACTCTATCTGAATCAGTAATTGCAAAGCAAGCAAAACTAGAACAACTAGGCTATGAGCAATATTTGCAGCAAATGTTATGAACTACCCATAGTTGGCTTCGCCTGAACTATGGGTTTCTACATCCCATAATTCGTTAGTAGCGGAGATTTCTACAGATTATTGTAGCAATAAAGCTGGGTCTAAATTCGGGAAGAAACCGCTACGGTTTACTTCTTCATATTTACCAATACCTTTGAATTCCTCCCAAGAAACATCGGCGACGGTGACTAGTTTCTCTTGTCTAGGATGGTCTACAAGTGGGATACTCATATTGCCTCTCAAGAGTTCCTTAATTACGAATTACCTTAGCGCCACGGAGAGCGAGTCTTCTCCCAAGGGGAGACGCCAAGGGCGAACGAGCGTCATTACGAACTTGTACTGAGCGCAGCCGTTGGCGCAGCCTAAGAAGAGAAGTATTACGAATTATTTTAACTCAAACCCAGTTCTCGTTTTAGCAGGTTAATCGAGTTAGTACCGATATAATTCTCAACCTTAATCAGCTTCGGTGGACGAATAATATCTTCATCGGCTGCTACCACTGCTGCTTGCACTGCCGCAAAACTGGCTTGGTCACTTATGATTACCTCAGCCCGTTTAACCATTGCTTGAAGTTTATAAGCATCTTTTGGTTGCGAAGTCATCACCAGTAGTTCATCCCCCCGCAGACCGTGGAGGATGACTTCTGCGGCGCGGGCAATCCCGGAACTGAGGCTAACTATGCCTACACAGTTTTCTTTTGGTAGGGTTTTCAATAGGCTAAGTTCTTTGCTGTAGTCGTAGATATCCAGAGGAATTACCCGTGCAGCTTTAGGAGCTGCGATCGCTTCCACATT
This sequence comes from Nostoc sp., assembly GCF_054880495.1. Lineage (NCBI taxonomy): Bacteria > Bacillati > Cyanobacteriota > Cyanophyceae > Nostocales > Nostocaceae > Nostoc > Nostoc sp. The sequence continues at coordinate 3,801 of NZ_JBTYKD010000108.1, read as the reverse complement.
ACTGATAAAATACCGACTTGTGACTACTGTCGCCGAGGTAGTTTTATCTAGCGCAACTGTTAATTCATCCATTGCTACCAACTGGACTGGGATTTTCAGAGCTAGTTCTAATTCATACACCATCAACTCACCAGCACCCATGTCATAAGATGGGACTGCAACCAGTACTCGCGCACTACAACGCAAGCGCCAGTCAATTTCCGCTAAAAATAGCTCTCTGGATTGATTCAGTGAACATCCTTGAGAGAGCAAATCATCAAGTGCTTTCTGGACAATTTGATAAGCATTAGGATTTTGTTTGAGAATTGGTGATTGCAGCCTACTACCGCCCTCATGACCTTGGGGACGAACATAAATTCCTGAACCAGCCATACTTTCAACAAATCCATCTTCCTCCAGTTGACGGTAAACTTTGCTAATGGTATTACGGTGTAATCCCGTTTGCATTGCTAGCGCTCGTGTACTTGGCAATTTGTAAGCAGGGGGATATTGCCGGGAAGCGATCGCAAACCGGATTTGATTAAACAGCTGGGTTGATGCGGGAATTTCGCTGTCTGGCTGAATACGGAATTGAATCATCAGCAAACCTCCTGAATACTAAGTGGGAAGTGGGGAGTGGGAGTGGTGATTGGGCTTGCCGTGAGCGTAGCCGAATGGGAGTATTAAGTGTTGCTTTCCTACTCAGCACGGGCTAAACGCCCCGTTACCAGCACTTTTAACTCAGCACTCTTTTGGTGTCCAGCTGCATTTATTACATATAAAAAATTTTATTTACATATAAAGTTTTTCTGGTAAAAATTTCTCATGCGCTGATTATTGGTAATTGATAATTTAATTGGAAAAAACCTGGACATACTGGCATAGTTATATCAAATAAACACACGGCTAATCACATAGCACTGGTAATAATTATTATGACAGAGCAAGCAATAATTACCACAACGGTTAATCTTTTGCAAGATAATGTTCAAGTGTCTGCTTATCTGGCAAAGCCAAAAGAATCTGGATCTTACCCAGGAGTGGTGGTATTACAAGAGATTTTTGGTGTCAATGTTCACATTCGGGAAGTTACAGAACGGATTGCCAAACTTGGATATGTAGCGATTGCACCTGCACTTTTTCAACGTGTTGCTCCTGGTTTTGAAACCGGATATACATCCGAAGATATAGAAACGGGGAGAAGCTACGCCATGCAAACTCAAGCATCAGAGTTATTGAGCGATATTCAATTAGCAATTGACTACCTGAAAAATCTGCCTCAAGTGAAAAAAGATGGTTTTGGCTGTATTGGCTTCTGCTTTGGCGGTCACGTCGCATATCTTGCAGCCACCTTGCCAGATATTAAAGCTACGGCTTCCTTCTACGGTGCTGGAATTGCCACCCGCACACTAGGAGGTGGCGCTCCTAGTCTCACCCGCACCAGCGAAATAACGGGTAGTCTCTATGCCTTTTTTGGTAAAGAAGATGCTAGCATCCCAGCCGAACAAGTAGATGAGATTAAAGCAGAGTTAGAAAAATATAAAATTCCTCATCGTGTGTTTCGCTACGATGGAGCTAATCACGGATTTTTCTGTGACCTTCGTGCCAGTTATAATCCTAAAGCTGCGGCTGATGCTTGGGAGCAAGTGAAACAACTCTTTAGTCAACTGAACTGAAGCATACACAGCCAAGTTCGTTTTTTGTCATTTGTTATTAGTAATAACCACAACACCATGTGCAACTTTTACTCAAACTTAAGCCTTCAGCCCTCTTCCAGCAGAGGGAATGGAGAAAATTCAAAGCCTCTCTCGTTTTAGGAGAAAGGTCAGAATATTAAGTTGCACATCGCGTAACTACAGATAAATGACAAAGAACAAATAACAATCTAAACTCCAGTGGCATCAGATCAAATAACAATTAATCTTCAAAAGTCATGAATTCCGAATCGAAACTTTCTCAAACAGCCAATTCGTCGTTTACGATGGACGATTTTGCCAAAGCACTAGAAATACACGACTACCAGTTTCAAAAGGGACAGGTTGTACATGGCAAAGTGTTCCAACTTGACCACGATGGAGCCTATGTTGATATTGGTGGCAAGTCGTCAGCATTTCTGCCGCGCGATGAGGCTTCTTTGAGAGCAGTTACCGATTTATCGGAGGTGTTGCCATTGCAAGAGGAAATGCAGTTTTTGATTATTCGAGATCAGGATGCAGAAGGTCAAGTCACCCTTTCTCGAAAGCAGTTGGAAATTCAGCAAATCTGGCAACGACTGACCGAAATGCAGGAAAATGCTCAAACTGTGCAAGTACGGGTTATGGGTGTGAATAAAGGTGGTGTCACCGTCGATATTCTTTCATTGCGGGGATTTATTCCGCGATCGCACCTGGCCGAGCGTGATAATTTAGAAGCACTCAAAGGTCAAAATCTAACTGTGGGTTTTTTGGAAATTAATCGCAACACCAACAAACTCATCCTTTCCCAGCGTTTAGCAACTCGTTCTAGCAACTTCAGCTTGTTAGAAATAGGTCAGTTGGTGGAAGGTAAAGTTACTGGTATCAAACCTTTTGGTGTATTTGTCGATTTAAGTGGGATGGGCGCTTTGCTTCATATCAAGCAGGTAAGCCAAAAGTTCATTGAATCACTAGAAAAGGTATTTAAAGTTGGTCAGCCAATTAAAGCTGTAATTATTGACTTGGATGAGGGCAAAGGGCGGGTTGCTCTTTCTACCAGAGTTTTGGAAAACTTCCCTGGCGAGGTGCTAGAGAATTTTGATGAGGTGATGGCTTCGGCTGAGGCGCGTGCCAATAGAGCTAATAACAAAGCTTCTGAATAGTTTTGAAATGGGCTTGAGCAATAATCCAAGTTGTGGGTTATTTTATAATTCCCCCTGCATCTACAAAGATGTGGGGGAATTTGATATTGGGAAAACTTTTCACAGACTTGCTTTTTAGCCTCTCTCTGCCTGGAAATGCGGCTAAAACAAGAATTTCAGTCAGCTTCAGATGACTTTCGCTATGAGCAGCAGAATTTATTCTGAGGCGGACGTGTGGGCAATGCCAACATTCTGCAATGATGCAAATAAGTGAGTCCACACATCTCACATTTGAACCCATCACCCGCCATAGGGTAGAAACCTACGGCTAATAGCAAAAGTCCTCTCAAGAGGACTAAACAATTATTTCACTTTATGACTTACTTACCCCGAAATTTTTAAGCTGGATTTTGCTATCAGATCAAAAGCTCTAGGATGCACTTGCTTGAAACGAAGGCTAGGATGCCAGGGATCTTGCTTAAACTGCTGATAGGCTTCGCGTGCCTGTTGCTGAACCTGCTGAGGAAGATTAACAAATAAGTTGCGAAACTGAGCCGTTGTTCTAGATTTCACAAGGTTTCTGGATCTAGCTCTTGGGTTTTGCCTGCTTGATCTTCAGCCAAGGCTGCTGTTGCAAGTTCAGCTAGTACATCATGAGACTTTGCAAATACTTTGTTCCAATGGGCTTCGTCTTCCAGTTCTTCCAGAATGAGCGCAGCAATTGCATCTTGCTCGCTTTCGGGAAGCTGTTTCACCCGTGCGATCGCTTGTTCAAGTAACTTAGTCATAGCTGTTATGCTGCTGTCAAAAATACCTGCTAATTATTCTACGCTTTCAGGGAAAATTGAAGCTGCGTAATGATAACGAAAAGGATGCTAAATCAAGCTGATCATGTTCAGTCCAGGTATCATTTTGGTCGATGATAGATAAGTTTTGCTCGACTAGCTCATTTAGAATCAGGGTTGCCAAGCGTAGCCGTTCAGTCGGTGACAAGTTACAAACAACTT
>NZ_JBTYKD010000107.1:0-3473 GCF_054880495.1 Nostoc sp. | reverse complement strand
ATACAAATTGAACCAGACGATCACACAACTTGGTATAATCGGGGAATTGCGCTGAGGAATTTAGGACGACATGAAGAAGCTGTTGCGTCCTACGATAAAGCCATACAAATTGAACCAGACGATCACACAACTTGGTATAATCGGGGAATTGCGCTGAGGAATTTAGGACGACATGAAGAAGCTGTTGCATCCTACGATAAAGCTATACAAATTGAACCTAATAACTCAGATACTTGGAATGCCAGAGGCATCATATTATGCGATAAATTAAAAAAATACGAAGAAGCCCTTGCATCATTTGAGAAAGTCGTACAAATTGAACCCGATGATCACACAGGTTGGTTTAATCGGGGAAATGCGCTGTTGAATTTAGGACAACATGAAGAAGCTGTTGCATCCTACGATAAAGCTATACAAATTAAACCAGACAATGACACAACTTGGTATAACCGGGGAAATGCGCTGAGGGATTTAGGACAACATGAAGAAGCTGTTGCATCCTACGATAAAGCTATACAAATTAAACCAGACAATGACACAACTTGGAATAATCGGGGAATTGCGCTCAGGAGTTTAGGACAATATGAAGAAGCTGTTGCGTCTTACGATAAAGCCATACAAATTAAACCAGACAAGGACACAACTTGGAATAATCGGGGAACTGCGCTGAGGAGTTTAGGACAATATGAAGAAGCTGTTGCGTCCTACGATAAAGCCATACAAATTAAACCAGACAATGACACAACTTGGATTAACCGGGGAAATGCGCTGTGGAATTTAAGACGACATGAAGAAGCTGTTGCATCCTACGATAAAGCCATACAAATTAAACCAGACAATGACACAACTTGGATTAACCGGGGAAATGCGCTGTTAAAGTTAAGAAAATATAGGGAAGCTTTCGCATCTATTCAGAAAGCTATAGAACTCAACCCTGAGCACCAAAAAGCTGCTTATAGTAAAATTAAAACCTGGAAAAAACCGATTATTTACATTATTTCTTTCTTGGCGCTTTTGGCGTTCTTGGCATTCTTATTTACTCAAATTTAGCCATTGGACTTCCAAAACCCTAGCTGTCTAATTTGATAATTTTAGAAATTAAAAAATAATAATTTTAACTTAAACTTAATCGAACAAAACTAGCGGACTATTCCGAATGGCACTAAGATAAGGGCAAATCCATTATCTATAAGGCTTTTGGGTGTGGGGTGTCGGGTGTCGTGAAGAAGAAGTTGATTAATGTCAGTACTTGTTTCTACTTTTCTTAATTTTTTCCTACACCCTACCCCCAACACCCTGTCCTGGCAAAGGCTTCATCTTTTCTTAGTACCATTCGGATTAGACTATTGTCGAATTGACAAAAAACTCCAGTATCTTATACTCTTTAATATTTCAGGATATATACAATCAGGAAGAATAAAAATTGAAATTATTACTAACCAACATCTTAAATGTAAGATGTAAATTTGCACTACTAGGTGTAATTTTTTGGACGATAGCAAATCCTACTATCGCTGTAACTGGTCATTCATCAAAAAGTATTACACCGCTTGATAATTATGATTTTGTGGGAAAAAATTTGCTGGCTGTTTCTAAATCAGAAGGTGAAGTATCCCATGCAAAGTGTATCAGTGTCGCTTCAGATTTGCGTCCATCAGAAAAAAATTCAGCACCTGAATCAAATTCTCCACCAGGAAGCACTCCATTAAATAGACCGAGTGAAACTATTCCAGAAGCAAATCAAAATAATTCCCCAACTCCATTAAATTCCCCACCTGAAAACAATCAACAACAACTACAACCAAATGAAAGTATTTCAGAACCGAGTCAAGATAAGCCAATACCTGAAAATAATCGGCAACTTCAAACCAATCAGCGCTTTTTGGTAAAGAAAATAGATGTTCGCGGCTATAAAATTGTTACTGCGGAGCAAATTAAATCTATTACTCACCCTCTAGAGGGTAAGAATGTTACTTTGCAGGAACTGGCTAATGTAGCAGATAAAATTACTGCTCTTTATCTCAAAGAAGGTTACATTACATCAAGAGCGGTTTTAGTAGACCAAACAATTGAAACAGGTGAGATAGTAATTAGGGTTTTTGAGGGAGGAGTAGATGAAATTAGGGTAGAAGGAACTCAAAGGATAAATCCAGAATATATATGTAGTCGAATTCGACTGGCGGGATTAAATCCGCTTCGCAAGCAAAAGCTAGAAGACCAATTAATCTTATTACGTTCTGACCCAATATTTAAAAATTTAGAAGCCAGTCTAAGACCCTCAGATGGAGATAAGTTTGGGCAGAGTACAATTGTTGTCAGGGTGACAGAAGCAAATCCTTTCAAGGGTACTGTGGGAGTAGATAACTATTCACCACCCAGTATAGGTTCGGAAAGATTAGGTGTAGGTCTGTCGTATCGCAGCTTAGTAACATCTGGCGACCAAATTTCCGTGTCTTACAACCGTTCTACAACAGGTGGGCTAAATCTTTATGACTTTAATTACCGAGTTCCGCTCAATGCAATGGATGGTAGTTTGCAATTGCGAGCAGTAATTAATGATACGAAAATTACTGACCCACAGTATCAAAATCTAAATATTCGTGGTGACTTCCAGCAGTATGAAATCGCTTACCGTCAACCGTTGATTAGAACCCCACGTGAAGAATTTGCTTTATCTTTAGGGTTCGCATATCAAGACGGTCAAACTTTTTTGTTTAATAATTTACCATTTGCTTTTGGTATTGGCCCTGATAACAACGGAGTCAGTAGGACTAGGGTCTTCAAATTTGGACAAGATTACGTTAGCCGAGAGAAGAATGGTGCTTGGAGTGTGCGATCGCTATTTAATTTCGGTACTGGTTTGTTTGATGCTACCACTAATAACGACCCCATTCCAGATGGTCAATTTTTTAGCTGGTACGGTCAAGTACAGAGAAGCCAAAAGCTTAGTGAAGACCAACTATTAATTGTAGGACTTGATCTGCAACTGACACCAGATAGCCTGTTACCATCGCAACAGTTTGTCATTGGTGGTGCCCAAACGGTACGGGGTTATCGTCAAAATGCTCGTTCTGGGGACAATGGAGTGAGATTTTCCATTGAAAATCAGATTACTGTGTTACGGAATGAAGGAGGCTTGGCAACTCTGCAACTTAGCCCTTTTATTGATTTAGGTGCGGTTTGGAATCATCCCGATAATCCCAATAACGCTTCCCTACCCAGACAGAGATTTTTATCTAGTGGGGGTTTGGGCTTGTTATGGCAAGCCCTACCTAACGTGAACCTGCGCTTAGATTACGGGATTCCATTTGTTAATGTCAGCGATCGCGGTAATAATGCCCAAGATTCAGGTTTTTACTTTAGCGTTTATTATCAACCTTGACATCTACCCCATCCCGTCTCGGGAGGGGATTCTAAGAAGTTGCCTTCTTAGGTTTTCTCTTTCCACGACTCGGCTTACCCAGAGGAGTTTC
>NZ_JBTYKD010000106.1:0-17452 GCF_054880495.1 Nostoc sp. | reverse complement strand
AAGGGGCAGCCGACGGTTGCCCCTTCCCCACCCCCCTTTTTTATAGTAAATTCAATGATGGTTCGATTTTTAGGTGTTTGAGGTGTTAATAGAATTAACTGAGCCGAATTTTACTGGTGCTCCAACACGCTCCATATCTTGTAATCTTTAAACAAGCGTATTATTTTACAAAGATCAATATAATGCTCTTATTATGAGCATCTACCAATTTATCAAAAAATCTTATACGCAAGACCGTCGCCCTGAGAATGACTGGCGGTTGTTTTTGCGTTTAGTGCCTTACGCCCGTCGTAACAGACGACTGTTAACGCTCTCGTTGTGCCTACTCGTACCGATCGCGCTAGCTAATGCGGTACAACCGTTGTTGATTGGCCAAGTTATCTCCCTGATTCGCAATGAACCAAGCACTTACGAATTTCTCAGGAATCGCCCCTTGTCACAAGGGATAAATATCCTGGAAGGATTATTGGTAATTGCGATCGCAATCCAATTGATGTTGACAATTTTCCAAGGTTATATAGTCCAAAAGCTAGGGCAACAAATCACCGCAGCAATTCGCCAAGACTTATTTCAGCATGTGACATCTCTAGCAGTAAGCTTTTTTGACCGCACACCCGTAGGTAAATTAATTACCAGAATCACCAGCGATGTGGAAGTGTTAGGCGATGTCTTTTCTACTGGGGCAATTGGCATTATATCCGATTTTTTTTCGATGCTGGTGATTTTGAGTCTAATGTTTTCGATTCAATGGCAACTCGCTTGCTTACTGTTATTGATGTTGTTCCCAATTACCTGGGTAATTGTTTACATTCAGCAACAGTACCGCAAAGCCAATTACAAAGGGCGGGAAGAACTTTCGATCATGAATTCACAGCTACAAGAGAATGTAGTTGGGATTAACATCGTGCAGTTGTTCCGTAGAGAAAAGTTTAATGCCGAATTGTTTCGTGCCACGAACCAGCGCTACACTCAGCAAATGGATCAAACCATCTTTTATGATTCATTTGTTTCAGCAACCTTAGAATGGATTGGACTGATTGCGATCGCAGGTGTTTTGGTGGTGGGTGGTTCGTTGCTGTTGGGAAAAAACTTGACTTTCGGTAATTTATCTGCATTTATCTTGTATGCCCAGCGATTATTTGACCCTTTAAGGGCTTTTGCCGAAAAATTTACGGTAATTCAAGCTGGTTTCACTGCCATTGAACGCGTAGGCAATATATTAGATGAACCCATAGAAATCCGCGATCGCGCTAATGTCCGTTTCTCAATATTTGATGCTAAATTTGGCTACATAGACGAGATAGTTGCAAATCTAGAATCCCCAGATGTCACTTCCCCGCCAGAACTGGGAGAAATTCGCTTTGATCATGTCTGGTTTGCTTACAAAAATGATGATTACGTAATTAAAGACTTAGATTTCACCATTCATCCTGGTGAAAAAGTGGCATTAGTCGGCCCCACAGGTGCGGGTAAAACCTCGATCATCCGTCTTTTGTGCCGCCTCTACGAACCCACCCAAGGACGCATTCTCATAGATGGCGTTGATATTCGGGAAGTACCACAAGCAGAACTACGGCGTTACATGGCTGTAATTTTCCAAGAAGGCTTTTTGTTTGCTGGCGATGTTAAAAGCAACATTTCTTTAGGAGATGGCTATAGCATTGAACAGATTCAACAAGCAGCAGAGCAAACCAACATTGCCCAGTTTATCAAAGAACTACCCCAAGGCTATGATACTCAACTTCGAGAACGGGGTACAAATATTTCTAGTGGTCAAAAGCAACTTTTAGCCTTTGCGCGGGCTGCCATTCGTAATCCCCAAATTTTGGTATTAGATGAAGCTACCGCTAGTTTAGATGTTGGCACAGAAGCTTTAGTTCAAGAGGCATTAAACCAGCTTTTACTCAGACGTACCGCCATTATTATCGCTCACCGCCTGTCTACGATTCGGAATGTAGACCGGATTTTTGTTTTGAAGCGTGGCGAATTAACCGAACAGGGAAGTCATGATCAACTGCTGCGCCAAGGAGGGCTTTATGCCACTTTACATAACTTGCAGATGTTGGGAAGTTAGGATATTTTCCGAATAATCGTAAGTGGAAAATAGCGATCGCTTCGCTATCTCCTGGATTTCTCACAAATGAGAGAAAATCAGTTATAGAACCTGGATGATAGATATTTTTTTGATACATCATCAACTTAGATTTAGCTGGATCAGCAGCACCACAGTCACCCTCATTGGGAGTGTGTGGAGTACGTCACAAACAGAAGCAAATTAAATTCACATATAAACCACGTCTATCTTGAAACCTGTAGTTCTTCGGTGATCAAAAGGATTTGCCCTCATCCCCCAACCCCTTCTCCCAGATTTGGGAGAAGGGGCGCCAGAATTTCAAAGTCCCTCTCCCAGATATGGGAGAGGGATTTAGGGTGAGGGCGAAAACTAAGGTTCTCAACTTAGATGAAATTTAATTATATAAAAACTTCCCTAAGCTACTAATGTAGCTTAGGGAAGTAGTAAGTTTACTTACTGCTTATCGCACCAAAAATATTTTGTTTTTGGATTGCCTTAATCTAAAGGATAATTATTTTTAGAATCTCAAGGTGCGAGAAAAATTCAAGCTATTATTTAGGCTGAAACGCTGTATACTTCCCTCCTAAACCTTCAACAATCGTCCGTGTATTGGCAATTAACATTCCTTGGTAAGTCTCACCCTCTGTTCCTTTTTCGCCCAAACCATCAGCAAACAATTCTCGGTCTGAAACCTTAACCTTTGCTTCTTTTGCTACAGCCTGTATGAGTTTCGGGTTAATTGTCGTCTCTGCAAAAATCGTCGGTACACCCTCTTTTTTAATCTCATTCGCTAGTGCGGCTATGCGTGCGGGTGTGGGCGCTTCCTCTGTGCTAATACCCCCTAGCGCCCCTTTAATCGGAATTCCATAAGCTTTGGAATAGTAACCGAAAGCATCATGGGTTGTGACTAATTTGCGTTGCTTGGGTGGAATTGTCGCAATCTGCGATTTAATCCATCTATCTATCTGGCTGATTTCATTTGTGAGTTTTTGCATTTTGCTGGTATAGGTTGCAGCATTATTTGGGGCTACCTTTATTAATTCTTGGGAAATCACCTGTGCTATTGCTATGCCATTCTGGGCATTGTGCCATACATGGGGGTCGGTAACAGTTTTACCATCATCTTCAAACTGTTGAGGTTTGGGGACTGCAACTTCATCTACAGCCACCTTGGGAGCAGGATTTGAAGTAGCTTTAATTAGCTTGATTAAACCAGGTTCAAAATTGTAGCCACCGTAGAGAATTAATTTAGCCCGCTCAATTGCTTTGCTATCCTCCGGCTTCGGTTGGTATATGTGGGGATCTGAACCTGGGTCAATTAAACATTTAAGGTCAATGCTATCTCCTGCGATTTCTTTCGTTAAGCCACAAGCAACGGTGTTGGTGGCGACTACTAACAGACTTTTCCCATTAGCTTTTGGCGCCGGTGAAGTCCCAGTTTGAATAGCAGAGGGATTATCAGGAGGCGTGGGAGTCGATTGGCTGGTTTGGGATGTTGGACTACATCCCAGTACCCCACACGTTAAGGCAAGAGCCGTTAGGGATTTCAATCGTAGTTTGTAAGATATCATAAATCTGATTACTTAAGTTATAGTGATTATCATTATCATATAAATGGTAAATTTATGTTAGAGGTTAAAGATTTAGCTGTAAACTACCGGGGAGTCACGGCGGTTGAGGATGTGAGTTTCCGCTCCTTACCGGGACAGATTGTGGGTGTAATTGGCCCGAATGGTGCTGGTAAAAGCACGATGATGAAGGCGATTTTGGGTTTAGTACCAACTACGAGTGGAGTTGTGAAGTTTCGATCTCGCCCTTTGAAACAACAATTAAGTTCTGTTGCGTATGTACCACAGCGATCGCAAATTGACTGGGATTATCCGATAACAGTTTGGAATGTGGTGCTGATGGCGCGAACTGTGCATACAGGATGGTTTCGCGCACCTTCACGGTCATCTCAAGAAATAGTTAAAGATGCTCTGGCGAGGGTGGGGATGTTAGAGTTGCGATCGCGTCAGATTGGAGAATTATCAGGCGGACAACAGCAGCGAGTATTTTTAGCACGAGCTTTAGCTCAACAAGCCGAATTATTATTCTTTGATGAACCATTTGTTGGGATTGATAAAAAAACAGAAGCCATCATGCTTGATGTGTTTGAGGAACTGAAATCGCAAGGCAAGATTTTACTAGTAATCACTCATGATTTGGGAAAACCTTTGAACAATTGTGACCAGTTACTATTATTAAATAAACAAATAATTGCCACTGGTTCACTCAAAGAAGTCATGACAGCAGATAATATTCAACGTGCCTATGGAGATAGTATATTTATATTGAATAGGGAAGTAGTCTAATGTTAAATTGGCTAATTGAACCCTTAAGTTTCGAGTTCATGCGTGGGGCACTTGGTACAGCAATTATGTTGGGTATTCTTTGCGCTGTTGTCGGTACTTATCTGATTGTTCAACGCATGGGATTACTAGGAGATGTGATTGCTCATGCCGTTTTACCAGGACTCGCTATAGCTTTTTTCTTAGGTATTGATATTTTCTTAGGTGCATTTCTATCTGGAACTCTCAGCACCTTTGTAATAGCTTGGATTCAATCCCAATCTCGCATCAAAGTTGATGCAGCAATGGCGTTAGTTTTTTCGGGATTTTTAGCCTTGGGCATCATGCTGATTACCCTATTAAAAAGTAAATTAGACCTACATGAATTTTTATTTGGTGACATCTTGGGTGTAACTACAGATGATGTAAAGCGAACTGTAATTATCACAGTTATTGTTTTGCTTTTAATTAAGCTATTTTACAAAGAATTGCTATTTTATACTTTTGACCCACTTGGCGCTCAAGCGAGCGGTTTGCCAATTAATTGGATTCATTTTGGTTTAACTGGTGCTATTACCTTGACGATTATTGCTAGTATGCAAACTGTGGGTGTAGTTTTAGTTGTTTCGCTGCTGATTGGCCCAGGAATTACAGCTTATTTAGTAGTGAAAGAGTTACACCAAATGATGCAATTAGGCGCAGTTATTGGTGTAATTAGCAGTGTAACTGGAATGTATATTAGCTACTATTTGAATGTGCCATCAGGTGCGGCTATAGTTTTAGTTGTTACCGGACTATTTTTATTAGCATTATTTTTTAGTCCTACGCAGGGAATTTTGACCAGACTAGAAATTGCTCATCGTTGGGCTAGGCTATTTAGCCAGTTCAAATCTCAAAAGAGGAAATGAGTTTTTCGCCTTCCGGAACGAGAAGATGACTGAGAAATCGTTGGTTAAGTGCAATTGACGGCGGGTAAGTCAACAAGGTAAACAGCTTGATTTCCCATAATTCCAGTGCAACAGCCGTATTGTAGAGTGCGTCAAATGCCGGCTGCCCCTTGGCAACGATAAAATCATCAACCCCTCATAGTGAACAAGAAATATGCTGATACTAGAAACAGAACAAACAACAGCACTTGATTACGGCACCTCAACATCAGCATCCAGGAAACCTTCACCGCCATCGACCGATTTGAATGGCAAGCGGTAGATGAAATCCTCTTGATGAGGAAACACTTATTTGACTGACGCAATTGTGTCACCACATACATATCTAAAAGAGTATACGGAAGCGATCGCAGCACTTAAAGAACAGCATAAACAGGAGTTAGAGCGACTTTATTTAGAGATTGTCTCGTTCCCAGTCTCCGACTCTTAATGCATTCCGAGAGGCTCCGCCTCAAGACTTGCGGCTCTGCCGCAATGAGATGCGTTTCCAGCCTCTGCCTGGAAACGAGGTTTTAAAAGGGTTTTGGCTTAGGTTGACACCAATGGCGTCTCGCCCGCCCATAACCTAAGGCGGGCAAGATGCCCACCCCACAGGTAGTAGTAATTTATTTGTTGGAAATCCCCCTATGAGAAAGAAATCGCTGTAGTTCGTGTATATTGCTACTCAAAAGCTACTCAAAATATTAAAAAATTGAGTAGTAAGTCCGTCGTAACTGGAGTTAAGAAGCTGATGCCGTGGTTTGTAAAGATTGAAGAAGGCAAAGTAGATAAACCTACCTTTGACCAATATGTAACTGCTCACAAAGCCTACATTCAAGACTTGATTGCTAAAGGACACAAAGCGCGAACAGGGTATTGGGCTGAGCAAAGAGGCGGGATGTTGCTGTTTGAGGCAGCCTCAATGGATGAAGCAGAAGCGATTGTAGCTAATGACCCCTTGGTGCAACACGGCTGCGTCAACTATCAACTTTATGAATGGCGAATTGTTATGGAATAATATACACTTACTGACTTTTAATGTTATGCTTTTAAAAGACCTGGATCTATGCGATCGCAACACCCAAATCTTGTCAGAACCGGAAGGTAGCAGCAACACGGGAGGCTTGTGGTAGGCGTAGTCTCCGGGTCGCCCTATTTTTAGGAGCATTTACCAACAATGCCTGGTTTTGGAGATATTGTTCAAAAAGCTTTTTACCTCGGTGTTGGATTAGCTTCTTACGCAGGTGAGAAAGCAGGGGGAAAATTAGCCCAAGTGCGATCGCAAGTCCAAAAACTGGCAGATGAAATGGTGGCAAAGGGCGAAATGAACACCGAAGAAGCCCGCCGCTTCGTTGAAGATATGATGAAGCAAGCCCAACAGCCCCAAGCATCTGGTGAAACCTCTGAGAAAACACCCCCTTCCCAACCTCGCCGCATAGAAATTTTAGAGGAAGATGAAGAACCAACTGTGAAAGAGGCATCAGTTGATGAGAACGTGGATAAATTACGCGATGAAGTGCTAAAGCTGCAAGACGAGTTAAAACGATTGCAACGCGATTAATAAAAAGCATTCTTTGATCGAAATATCACTTCAGATAGAAACTTGATAAGATACATTGCCTAGTGTGTACTCTAGTGCTTCAAGCCAGATAGCACAAACCGTCTTGTTTATAGCCTGTAATGCCGTCAAGTTTATGGAACAGTGGCAAAAAGATTTAGTAGAAATTGTCGAAACAGTGGCTGATGAAGTAGAGCGTTTCTTCCTGGGAATGAGTGAAATGGTAGACGCTTTTTTTGAGCTAACGGAAGAAATGACCGAGCAAGTCCCGAACATTGTCACTGAAGTCGATCAGTATTTACAGGATTTTGCTGAACCAATATTAGAAGCTTACTGGGAACTGGAAGACATTGTAGCAGATGTAGATCCGGGTTTTCCTTATTCAGTTGAACCCACTGCCGAAAAAAATCCTGCCTGTATCGGCTGTAGTCACTACCACGGGCAAGTTTATAATGGTAATTTGTTAGTTTGTGCTATGCATCCCCACGGTTGTCAAGATGAGAATTGTCCAGATTGGGAGAAGGAAGAGTATTGAGGGGGAGTTTGGAGAGACGCGATTAATCGCGTCTGTACAGGAGTTAAGAAGTTATAAAATTACTAACGTAAATACAAGTAAAATAACCGATGACAACTGATAAATTACGTGAAAGTGTATCCCAGGCAAGCCAAGAAATCAAGTATGGCGAACGCGACATTGCGGAAGGTAAACTAATTACCTTTCCGAATCCGCGTGTGGGGAGGCGATATGACATTAACATTACTTTGCCGGAATTTACTTGTAAATGTCCGTTTTCCGGTTATCCTGACTTTGCGACAATTTATGTTACCTATGTGCCTGATGAACGAGTAGTAGAATTGAAGGCGCTTAAGCTTTATATTAATAGTTATCGCGATCGCTACATTTCTCACGAAGAATCTGCTAATCAAATTTTGGATGATTTTGTCGCTGCTTGTGACCCCTTGGAAGTCACGGTGAAAGCAGATTTTACGCCTCGCGGGAATGTACATACCGTGATTGAAGTACGTCATCATAAGTACCCATAATGAAAACTTTGGCTTTTAGAGAGGACTTTAGTCCAATGCGATCGCATTTGCTGTAGTCGCAACAAAAGAACCTTGAACATTCAGCCTCGCACGCGGGGTAAAAATAATCCCTTTCGGATTTATCAAAAACAAATTAGCGTGAGCATTATCACGAATTAACCCATCAATATTAGAAGCTGACCCACCCGTAACTCGGCTAATGATATTTTGAATATCTACAGTATTATTAAAATAAGCATTATTTTAAAAGGATATCTGCAACTAACATTTAATACTTGCTATATTTATTCTGCAATCTGCTTAACAGCAGATTGCACTTGAATTACAACTTTTTTAGACAAAGGAATATATCCAAGTTCCAAACTGGATTTTTGCCCCTCAGTCAAAGCCCAATCAACAAAGTTTTTTAGCGCTTGAGCTTTGACTCGGTTTGGATATTGGTGATAAGTTAAAAGCCAGCTGTAAGTGACGATAGGATAAGACTGGGCATCGGTAGGATCGGTGATAAAAGTAATCAAGTTATCGGCGGGTAATTTCACTGCTTCTAAGGTTTGAGCTACAGATTCTGGTGTCGCCGTAATATAATTACCAGATTTATTTTCTAAAGCTGCCACAGGAAGTTTATTTTGTTTTGCGTAAATATACTCTACATAGCCAATAGCTCCTGGTATCTGTTGAATCAGGGCGGTAACACCTTCGTTACCCTTTCCACCAATTCCCACTTGCCAGGCTACAGATTTACCAGCCCCAACTTTGCTTTTCCATTCTGGACTTATAGCACTTAAGTGTTGCGTTAACACGCTCGTAGTTCCACTACCATCAGTTCGGTGTACAAGCTGAATCGGTAAATCGGGCAAACTTACGCCTGCATTAGCTGCGGCTATTCTAGGATGATTCCAATTTGTAATTTTTCCGAGGAAGATATCTACGTAAACTTGGCGTGGTAGCCTGAGAGCAGTTGGCACTTTGACTTGGGGCGACTGGTGTGCAATTGGTGTGAGGTTATAAGCCAGCACAATAGAACCGGCAGTTAGAGGTAAAGCAATGACTCCGCGTTTTATCTTGGCTGCTTCTTCATTTGTAATTCCCACATCACTAGCTGCAAAGTCTACAGTACCTTCGATGAGCTGTTGCACTCCTGCACTGCTCCCTATTGCTTGATAGTTAATTTCCACATTGGGATTTTTCTGGTTGTAATCTAAAAGCCAGCGCTCGTACAAAGGCGCGGGAAAACTTGCGCCGACACCAATGAGGGAAATACGCTTTATGTTTTTCTGATTGGCTGTGCAAGAAAGGATAGTCAACAAGATAGCGATTAGGGATAGAAGGTAAATGCGTCGCTGGGATTGAAGTTGAGCAGATATAGAAATCTTTTGTTTCAATGTTTAATAAATACCTCTTGTGATTTACCAATTTGTAGCTGTGTGGGTGTGATTAATTGTAATAAGTTACTTTTAAACGCAGAGGGGCGCATTCCCAAAGCGTCTCGCAGAGAAGGGAAATGCAGAGGAACGCAGAGGTTTAATTTGCGTTCCTATGGGTTTAAACTTTAATTGCTGTTTCTTTCTCTTCACCTTTTGACTGTGAACTTAGGCGATCTAAAATCTCTAAAATCTCTTGTTCAAAAGCAACTTGGGCGCGATTAGTTTTGCCACCAACATACAAGCGATCGCCTTTTTGCAATGCCCATATTTGTGAGTGGGAGAAGTAACTCATCACTACACCCAGCATTAGCAAACCAAACCCTGAGTAAACTATTGGTATACCTGGATCGGCTTTAATTTGTAAGCCAGTGCTACCAATGACTTCGATAATTTTCAGCTTCACGCCATTAACTTCGGTGAACATCCCAGCGCGGACAGTATCAACGAGTTTGCCAGTGGCATCATAAATTAATACCATCCCTTGCAAGTCTTTGGCTAACAGGGAAACACCTTCACTCAAATCCGGTTTTGTCGGAACCCAGGTTCCCCAAATGCGCCCGTTACCGTTGGTGTTCAATTTTGCCATCGGTAACTGAAAAATTGGGCTGTTGTTAAATTGGACGCGAACAGCAGCAATTCCCCAATCAGTTTGGTACAAAGTTACGCCATGATAGCGCAAAGGCTCGTTGACAAAAATCTTTTTGTGATCAACTTCCTTTCCCTGATTATTTAAGACAGACAAATCTGAATAAAATTGGTTAATGCCGCCAGATGCAGTGTAGTCAATCCAAAAACGATTGACTCGCACAGACCAATCTTTTGGGACTTGGGCTGCTGCTAAGGGTCCAGCATCTACAATATTTGTCACTTTAAATGTATTGCCACTGGCAACCATTTCTTGAGCAAGAAATCCAGTCATTGCCCCCCAAATTCCCCCTAGCAAAATAGCGACGATGCCAATATGAACGATAATTGGCCCGATGCGTCCGACTATTCCCTTGCGGGCGTAGAGTAGATTTTCTTTTTCTTGATCTGGAAAAATTTTATACCGGCGTTTCTGTAATATTTGATTGAGAGAATTCAGGGAACCAGTATCTAGTTCTGCACTCAAAGCTAACTTTTGAAATTGCCGTGGTTCTTCATAATATTTCCAGCGCTGGGCAGCTTTTAAGGCTGGTAACTGACGGGTAAATGAACAAGCAGTTAAGCTAGTGCCAAATAAGATGAGTAATGCCAAAAACCACCAAGTACGATATACGTGGTCTAACCCAACTACCTGAATTACCTTCCAAGTTAAGAAACCAAATAAAGCTGGATGTTCTGGGTAGTTAGCTTGGTAAAATGCAGGTGACTGACTTTGTTCAATTACAGTCCCGGTGGAGCTAAAGATTGCAATCAATAGCAGTAGTGCGATCGCTAGTCGTAAGTTAGTCAATACAGGCAAAAGCTCTTGCCGTAAGAACTGCCCAGGTATCGCCCACCATTTTAATTCTTTTGATGCTGAATCTTCTAAAGTCATTAGGTGTAAAATCTAAAAAAGGTGTTGATATTAAAAACTGCCAAGGGGAATCCGAGAAATTAAGGAAAATACACCGAATCCTACCAACAGCGCCCCGCTAACTGGGTTAATCCAACCAGACCAGCGTCGCAATTCGAGTAACTTTTTAATTGAAGCTGTAAAAGTACCCGCCAAAATCAAGGGTGCTACATAACCGGCTGTGTAAGAAAGTAGCAAAACACCGCCTAAAATTAAGTCTTGTGTATTAGCAATCCAACTTAGTAAGCTGGCTAAAACAGGCGTGCTACAAGGAGATGCAACTAAGCCAAAAGTCAGCCCCAGCAAATAGGAACGCAATCCCGGTGGTAAATCTGGCGAAATCCAATTCGTTTCACCCAAGGAGGGAAATTGCAGAGGTAGTGCTTCTAATAAGTTCAGCCCCATGAGAATGGCGATCATACTGACGATAATCGGCAAACCAATTCCTATTTGACCGTAGACTTTTCCCACAAAAGCTGCTATAATTCCTAGCCCTGCCAATGTAGTTGCTAATCCGAAAGCAAACCAAGTTGATTGGGCAGCTGCTTGCAGACGGCTTTTCGCTTCATACCCACCGATGTAACCAATGGTAATTGGCAGCATAGAAAGCATACAGGGTGTGAGACTGGTGAGTAAGCCAGCTGCAAAAATGATACCAATACTCGCTACGCTCAGGTGTGTTAGTTGGTTAGAAACAAGGCTGTTGGCAAATTGTTCTAGTTGGTAAATTTGGGTTTGCAGGTTATCAAGCATGGAAAGTTTCTGAGCGGCAAATGCTTACTATGCTTGAATTGTAGCTTATTTTTGGCTATAGAGTCAGTAGAATTCATTATCTGAACCTGATATCATCTAAATTTAACCTGGGCAAAGAAATGTATCTAAAATACAATTAATCTCACATTATCCCTGAAGAAGCACGCCTGGAGTATTTGGCATGATGATTGCATTACCCGGATTTGAAATTGTAACTTTGTTAAAAGCAGGGGTAAAAGCAGTCATATACCGTGGAATTAAGCTTAAAGATCAGTGTCCGGTAATTATCAAAGGGCTACGTCCAGAACAGTGTACACCGAATAATATTGAACAACTCAAGCATGAGTATGCGATCGCTCAAAGGTTGAACACCACAGCAGCCCTCATTGCTTACGCCTTAGAGATGCACCAGGGAATCCCTTATTTAATTATGGAGGATTTTGGCGGGCGATCGCTCGACCATTTGCTCGACCAATTTCAACAGCCTGTTCCGTTTCTGAAGATTGCCATTGAAATTAGCAGTAAACTTGCACAAATCCACACTCATCATATTGTCCACAAGGATATTAAACCGCAAAATATCTTAGTTAACCTCGAAACTAATCAGGTTAAAATTGTCGATTTTGGAATTGCTGCTTTCATTCCATACCAACAGCAAATAGTTAGCAGTTCTAATCGCATTGAAGGCAGTTTACCTTATTTGTCACCTGAGCAAACCGGGCGGATGAATCGAGGAATTGACCATCGCAGCGATTTGTATTCTCTGGGAGTCACCTTTTATGAGATGCTCACAGGTCAGCTACCATTTCAAGGCAAAGACCCTTTAGAGTGGGTGCATTGTCATATTGCCAAATCTCCGCTATCCCTTACAAAGCTGAACTCTGATATTCCCCAGATGCTCTGTGAGATAATTATGAAATTGCTGTCGAAGGTTGCTGAACATAGGTATCAGAGCGCTTTAGGTTTGCAATTTGATCTGGAACGGTGCTTAAAGCAATTGCAGACAAGCAAAGAAATTCAATCCTTTATTTTGGGTGAACAAGATATCTCCGATCGCTTTCAAATTCCTCAAAAATTGTATGGGCGAAAACAAGAGATTGCAAAGCTTCTACAAGCATTTGAGCGAGTTGTGAGCCAAGGAAAACCAGAGATTGTGTTCGTCTCTGGCTATGCTGGAGTTGGGAAATCTTCTATTGTGAAGGAGATTCACAAGCCCATTGTCAGAGAACGTGGGGTTTTTATTTCTGGTAAGTTTGATCAGTACAAACGAGATATTCCTTATTCAACCATTGTTCAAGCTTTTCAAACACTCGCTCGAAAAATTTTAACACAGCCCGAAAATCAACTTTCTACCTGGAAAAAGCGAATACAAGCAGCATTAGGAAACAATGGTAGACTAATCACAGATGTCATACCAGAAGTTGAACTAATCGTTGGAGAACAGCCTTCTATCCCAGAGTTGGGGCCTGCTGAATCTCAAAACCGATTTAATTTAGTCTTTCAGAATTTTATCAACGTCTTTGCTCAAAAAGAGCATCCACTCACTGTTTTTTTAGATGATATGCAGTGGGCAGACAGTGCTACTTTGAATTTAATTCAAACTGTAATTACTGGCTCTACTATCAAGTATCTCTGCTTCATTTTGGCGTATCGAGATAACGAAATAGATATTGTACATCCCTTCAATTTGATGATAGAGAAGGTTCGCCAGTATGGAGCAATAACGAGTGAAATTATCCTAACGCCGTTGAATCTTGTCTATATAAATCAGTTAATTGCTGATACCTTACATAGTTCAGCAGAACAAGTACAACCCCTTGCTCAATTAATTATCCATAAAACTGACGGGAATCCTTTTTTTATCAATGAATTTCTCAAAACGCTGCATCAAGAAAATTTATTGAATTTTAATCGCCAACATGGTGTTTGGCAATGGAATCTAGCTGAGATTGAAGCCCAAGGTATTACAGATAATATTGTCAGTCTGATGATTGGGCAAATGCAAAAATTGCCCCTGGTAACTCAAGAGGTGCTTAAATTAGCCTCGTGTATCGGCAATCGCTTTGATTTAGAAGTTTTAGCGATCGTTGGGGAACAATCTATTGAAGAAACGGCCAATGCACTTTTTGAAGCAATTTTAAGAGGATTAATTATCTCCATTGAGTCAGATGAAACTGCCCAGAAAAACTATCGTTTTCGTTTTTACCATGATCGAGTTCAACAAGCTGCTTATGCCTTAATTGCCGATGAATCAAAGTCGGCTGTTCACCTGAAGATTGGGCGACTTTTGCTCAATAATGCTAGTCATGAACAAGTGAATGAGCAAATTTTTGATTTAGTTAATCAGCTTAATCTCGCCGTGGATCTGATTATTGAACAAATCGAAAAAGATGAATTGGTACGATTAAATTTAATCGCTGGGAAGAAGGCAAAAGCTTCTACTGCTTACATTCCTGCTAAAAACTTTTTTAGCCTTGCCATGAATCTTTTGGCTGAAAACGCCTGGATTGAACAATATGCACAAACATTTACTTTATTTAGAGAACGGGCTGAATGTGAATTCTTAACAGGAAATTTAGAGCAAGCGGAAGAATTATTTGAGCTAGTATTGCTAAAAGCCAAATCTCATCTAGACAAATCTAATATTTATATACTGCAAATCAGACTCTATCAAGTTGCAGGTAGGTATGAAGAGGCGCTGACATTGGGATTAGAAGCTTTAAAACTTTTTGGGGTAACATTCCCTGATTCTAATCAGCAAGTACAAAGTGCGATCGCTATTGAGAAAAACCAAATATTAATAAATTTAGGTGAGAGACAAGTCTCTGATTTAATTAATGCTCCAGTAATCCCAGATCCAAATATTAAGACACTGATTAGTCTGTTGACGACATTGGGCCCACCTACTTATCTCGGTAAACCTGATATCTTTCCCTTAGTTGTACTCAAAGCAGTTAACGACTCACTCAAGTTTGGGAATACAGAAGATTCCTGTTTTGCTTACAGCATGTACGCGATGTTATTGGTTTCCATCTTCCGTGATATTCCTACAGGCTACGCATTTTCTGAGATGACAATTCAATTAAATGAAAAGTTGCATGACTTGAAACTTAGAGGAGTTGTTCTACACATTCATGGAAGTCATATCAACGTTTGGTGTAACCATATTGCTACCAATATTCCCTTTTTAGAGCGGGGATTTATCGGCTGTGTGGAAGCAGGCGATGTGATGATGGCAAACTACAACGGCTATCAAAGCTCCTGGCAAATTATCCAGTTAGGCTCTCCACTTGCAGATACATACAAATCTCTAGAAAAATACACCGCCTTCGCCCGCCAGTCTAAACATGAGGCTATCTATGAGACTATCAGATTACAGCAAATGCTACTGATGAATCTGCGTGGACTTACTCACCAAAACCTGACTCTAAGTGATGATAATTTTGATGAATCACGCGCACTATCTGTGATTACAAATGCAGGTTTTGTCAGTGGAATTATTTTTTATAACATTATTAAATTAATTATCTTTTTTACATATCGACAGTACACAGAAGCACTGAATTCTGCTTTAAAATTATCTAATTTTCC
Source organism: Nostoc sp. (assembly GCF_054880495.1). NCBI lineage: Bacteria > Bacillati > Cyanobacteriota > Cyanophyceae > Nostocales > Nostocaceae > Nostoc > Nostoc sp. The sequence continues at coordinate 2,215 of NZ_JBTYKD010000106.1, read as the reverse complement.
AGTTACAACACTGGCATTACCAATTGAAACAGATTATATCTTATATTACTCCCTGACTTTAACGGCTCTTTATCCAACAGTATCTGATCAAGAGCAAGAACAGTTTTTGCAAACCTTAGAATTACATCAGCAGCAATTGCAATACTGGGCTAACCACTGCGCTGCAAACTTTTTACATAAGTCTCAATTAGTAGCTGCTGAAATAGCTCGCATTCAAGGTAGGGACTTGGAAGCAATGCGCCTGTATGAGCAATCAATTGCTTCAGCCCGTGAGCAGGGATTTGTGCAATATGAAGCTTTAGCTAATGAGCTAGGCGCTAAGTTTTACCTGGAACGGGAGTTTGAATTAATTGCTAAAACCTACTTGCAAGCGGCTAAAAATGCCTATATGCGCTGGGGGGCATTTGCTAAAGTCAAGCACCTCGAAGAATCCTATCCTCAGCTATTGCCACAACAACAGCATATCTCTAACGAAACCTTTATTACCACAGGTGAGCATTTAGACTTTTTGTCAGTAGTTAAAGCTTCTCAAACTATATCTAGTGAAATTGTTTTTTCGCGGTTATTGAAAACATTAATGCAGATAGTTATTGAGCAAGTAGGAGCAGAAATCGGTTATTTATTGCTTGAACACGAGCAAAATTTGGTAATCGAAGTAGAAGCTAAGGTTAATCCCCAAGCAGAAAAACTGAATGTTTATCGACCTAGATTCAAGGATGAAATTTCAGAAGTTATTCCTCAATCAATGCTGAATTATGTGCAGCGAACTCAAGAAATAGTGATTTTGCAGAATGCCACTGAGCAAAATCTGTTTTCAAAAGACGAGTATGTAATTCAAAAACAACCTAAATCTGTACTTTGTTTGCCGATCAATCGTCAGTCGAAATTACTTGGAATTTTATATTTAGAAAACAATCTGATCTCCAGCGCCTTTACACAGGACAAACTTTCGGTACTGGAAATCTTGACAGTTCAAATTGCCATTTCTCTAGAAAATGCTCGTCTTTATCAAGGTCTAGAAGACAGCCAAGCACAACTCAACTTGGCGTTAAAATCTGCTCAAATCGGTGTTTGGAGTTGGGATATTCCCAATGATCACTTCGACTGGGATGAGCAGACTTATCAACTATTTGGATTAACACCTGAAACATTTGCCGGCACTTCCGAAGCACTTTTAAATCGTCTGCATCCTGATGATCGAGGATTGTTGGCTCAATCGTTGAGTCGAGCAATTAACGAAGGTGTGGAGCATAATTTAGAATATCAAATTATTCGAGATGACGGCACTATCCGTTACTTATCCTGCCGGGGAAAAGCCTTTTTCAACGAACCAGGGAAAGCCACATACATGAGTGGCGTTGTGCTGGATATCACCGAGCGCAAACAATCTGAAGCCGAACGTATCCAACTGATTCAAGAGCAAACCGCCCGACAGGAAGCAGAAGCCGATCAGCAACGAGCAGAGTTTTTGGTTAAAATCAGTGCAACGCTCGCCTCTTCCCTCGATTACGAAAACACGCTAGCAAGTGTGGCAAACCTAGTTGTGCCTTACTTCGCCGATTGGTGCGGCGTTGATCTCCTGCAAGACAACCAATCAATTAATCGGGTAGCAGTTGCCCACCGTGATCCAGAGAAAGTAAAGCTTGGTTGGGAACTCTATGAGCGTTATCCTAGAGATTTGGATGCACCTGAAGGTGTTTCTAAAGTGCTGCGTACAGGAGTTGCTGAAATGGTAGCTGAGATTTCAGATGCAGCCCTAGCAGCAGCGATCGCAGATCCAGAACATTTGCGGATTATGCGTGAAATTGGTTTAAAATCATGTATAATCCTACCCTTGATGGCACGGGAAAGAATTTTTGGGGTAATTTCTTTTGTGACTGCTGAATCAGAACGTCGTTACAGCACGGCTGACTTGTCACTAGCAGAAGATATTGCCCATCGAGGTGCGATCGCCATCGATAATGCCCGTCTTTATCAAGAAGCGCAGCAGGCACAAACTAGAGCAGAAATAGCTCTAGAGCGCATTGCCCGTCTGCAATCGATTACGGCTGCCCTTTCAGAATCCCTGACACCAGCCCAAGTATCTGAAGTCATTGTAGAGCAAAGCATGGCTGCCTTGGGAGCCAGTTCTGCCCTCGTCGCTTTGGTGAATGAAAGTAAAACTGAACTGGAAATTGTGCGTGCAGTTGGCTTTAGCCCAGATTTGGTGGACGCT
>NZ_JBTYKD010000105.1:0-4037 GCF_054880495.1 Nostoc sp. | reverse complement strand
AGATACAATCCTTTTATATATAAGACTTTAACGCAAGTAAATAGACAGACTATTCTAACTATATATCAGAGCGTAAATGATTTAATTGCTATCCTAATTTTGGATGCTGAAGTTGGATAAATCGGCGATATTTGTTCAAATCAAAACAAGAGAAAAAATGCAATTGTTTGCTTTCAAGCTTTCTAGCTGATGAGTAATTGTAACCACGGATACTGTTTATAAATTAGTTTGTCAGCGCAAGTAAATTGGCCAGATGTATGATATTCTTTATTTATAAGGAATCTAATACCAGAACAAAAACTCCTTAGATTCCTTTGAAGTGAGTATCAGACCAGCCTCATCAGTTATTGGTGACGGCATAACGTTAATCGAAGTGGAGCAAAACCGGCCAAAAATCGGTTTTTCGTTTGGCGAAGCCATTGCCATAGCCTAGGCTGGACTGATTTTTTTATGTATCTTCTTTGCAGCGAAAATAATGCTTGTCTTGCTGTGATGAAGCAAAAATTTCTCATTCACCTCTCGTAGCTGTGGAAGTTTTTTGAATTATGGGTGACAGGATTGGAACTAATTTTTAGCACCTTTGTTGTATGTCGCATCCCACTAAATATTTACTGCCATATCTGTAAGAAGCTGTTTAATTTCTAGCAGATAACTGCAATATTTATAGTGCTAGATAGACGGTTAATGTCCACACTCTGACTACGTTGATGCTGTCACAATCTCGGCAGTGAACTCTTTCAAAAACTACAACTCCAATTTGATCAAATACTCTGCTTGATTACACCATAATCTTGGAGCCGAATCAATTAAGTCTGCGCCATTACCGAGGTTTTTATGCGGAAGATTGCTATTTATGGAAGAGGGGGAGTTGGCAAATCCACAACGACTCAAAACGTAGTGGCTGGACTGACTGATATGGATCGGAAAGTGATGGTTGTAGGGTGTGACTCGAAAGCAGACTCCACCCGGCTCCTTTTGGGGGGATTCCACCAGAAGATTGTACTCGACACGTTGCGTAAAGAAGAAGATGATGTGAATCTAGAAGACTTCCGCCAGGAGGGATGGGGGAAGACGCTGTGTGTAGAATCGGGTGGGCCGGAACCTGGTGTAGGATGTGCAGGTAGAGGCATTCTGACATCAATTGGGTTGCTGGAACAACTTGGTGCTTATGATGATGCAGTTAGACTTGATTATACATTTTATGATGGTCTGGGTGACGTGGTATGCGGTGGATTTGTCATGCCCATTCGTGAACGCAAAGCTCAAGAAGTTTACATTATCACTTCTGGGGAAATTATGGCAATGTATACCCTCAACAACATCTGCCGAAGTATTCAAAAGTATGCTTCGATAGGCGGTATACGTCTGGGAGGATTGATTTGCAACTCTCGCAAAGTCGATGAGGAAGATGATTTGATCAAAGCTCTGGCAGAGAAACTGGGGACTCAAATGATCTACTCTATACCCAGAGACAATATGGTGCAGCAAGCAGAGTTCCACCGCAAGACGGTGATTGAGTATGCTCCTGAGTCTGAACAGGCGCAGCACTATCGCAACCTGGCAATGGCAATTGACCAGAATAGAGATTTTGTGACTCCGAAATCTATGTCTAACGATCAGCTAGAGGAACTGCTGGTACAGTTTGGGTTGTTTAGACATCTCCAAACATTAGGTATTACCCCAAGCTCCACAAAGGTTGCAGATTCATTCTCGGAGATGCCTCTTGAATAGGACGATGCAGTAGGGGTTATCCCTCATACAAAGTGTCTGGAGCAATTGGCAATCTCTGACTCGAAAAAGCAGAAAAAACTGCGTAAACTTCTTACCACCATTTGAGAAATCGGCGTTCTGAACCACGCCAAAATTCGTCTACCTCATTGAAGGAGGAGAACTCATTATGTTGACCGAAGAGGTTTTAGTCCAAAAATTTATCACCATAGCTCAGGCGCGCTGTCCCAAAGTCGGTGAGTTGCTCCAGTACTGCCACGTCGAGCTCGTAAACTCTTACTGGGGCTATCCCCCAAAGCTTATACAACATTTTGTCGTATATTATCCTAATATGCTGTTTGCCTCAGTCAATGCCTACCAAGACATTTTCAGAAGCGTTGCCCAAGATTTGGGGATATGTGAGGCTATTTGCATAAACGCTACACGGATTATCCGCGATCGCGCCTCAAGGTTGAAGGAAAAGAACCCGATCTTATGGTTGGAACTCCAGTGGGTGGCGGTACCAACTAAAAAAGGCGATTGGCATTTAGATCAGGATTTACCGCACTCGGACTAAGTTTTCTCTTAGTAACGTAGGTATCGCCTTGGTTAGCAGATGATCAAAAGGCGATGCCGAGTGCGATCGCTAAATCGTATCCAAAGATGCAAGTATTCTAGCGAGATGTATGTTATGCTTGCAGAAGATCAGTAAAATTTTCAAAAGATCAATATGTCTTTCAACAAAAACGGCAAACACTAGAAAACCTTGCTATTGACCCAACAAATTTAAGTTTGTCTGCTGCGGCTTTTTCTAACGGAGAGATACAGCCTCATGAAACTGGATGTGAATCTTTGCAACAACCTGAAGTCAATTAGAACTCGCTTGGGCATGAGTCAGCAAGAATTAGCTAATATAGCTGGCGTAACTCGTCAGAGTATTGGTGGTGTGGAATTGGGACAATATGCTCCTTCTGTTGCTATGTCACTACGTTTAGCTAAGGCGCTTGGTTGCCAAGTCGAGGACTTATTCTGGTTTGAGGAAGATTTACCAGAAGTTGAGGCAATTCTTGCGGGATCAGCCCCTAACCCACAGCAATCACGAGTTAGCCTAGCGCGGGTTGGGAATCAATGGATAGCTTATCCTCTGGTTGGGAATGATGCTTTTCGGATCGAAATGATTCCAGCTGATGGTGAGACAGTTGCGGTGAGCCACCCCGTTGCGGGGGTTCCCACGGCAGTTCCTTCTCCTATCGGAGACGCTGCGCGAACAAGTCGGCAAAGCCGCCCAACAGACTGCCTCCCCGTTGTAGGGAGTGGCGTTAGCGACGTAGGAGCGTCACCCGTAAGGGTGGACGGGTTAAGAGGCATAAGCAAACTGTCGAACCCGGAGGGTGAGACACTTGCAGTGATTCACTCTGATGCTGGGGAATCCGTAAGGGTGAAAGAGTTCCCCAGCATCAGCAAATTGCCATTAGCGTCAGCACTCGGGCTACGCCCAGTGACCGAGGTAGCTAGTAACGAGCCTCACTCGCAGGGTGAAGCACAAAGCCAGAACGGTACAAATAAAGTTCTGGTTCGGATTCTGGATGATATAGACAAACTGCACAATACAGTTGTGATTGCTGGTTGTACACCTGTGCTTTCCCTCTTGGCAAGAGCAACTGAACGTTGGCATCCGCAACTGCGAATTCATTATCGTTTCGCCCACAGCAAGGCGGCATTGAGTAGTCTGTGCAAAGGTGAAGTTCATATTGCAGGAATGCACTTATACGATCCCAAAACTAGAGAACATAACATCCCCTTTGTGCGGGAAGCCTTAAGAGGTAAGAGTGCCGTTTTGATTACCCTTGGAGTTTGGGAAGAAGGTTTGTTAGTCCCACCAGGAAACCCAAGGGGAATTAAAACAGTTTCCGACTTAGTAGAATTTGGAGCAACTATTGTCACCCATGAAGCGGGTTCTGGCGGTCAGATGCTTTTAGAACGGAAACTCCAAGAAGAAGGAGTGCCATTTCCGACTGTGAAAGGATTTACCCATATCGTCCACAGCCATCAAGATGTTGCCTTATCTGTAGTGTCAGGAATGGCTGATGCCGGGATCAGTACAGCATCTATAGCTACTGCCTTTGGGTTGGGATTTATCCCCCTTCATAGTGCGCGATATGACTTGGTGATTATTAAAGAATACTTGGAAGAAGAACCAGTAAAACAGTTCCTCAGTATCTTGGGACATCAGCTAGTGCGATCGCAATTAGAGATTCTCGGCGGGTATGACACTAGCAATATTGGGGAAGTTGTAGCAAATATTTCATAATTCGTAATACTCGCCATTC